>CACZSC010000131.1 GCA_902783755.1 uncultured Ruminococcus sp.
AGAAGGGTATTCTTGAAAAGGCGGTTGACTACAACTGCATCGAAGCGATCGCAAAGATGGCGGAACTCGGCTGGCTGAAAAACCCTGCAAGACGGGACTCGCTGATAAAGTCTGCGGAGCAGAAGCAGAACACGGAGATGGTCGCATGGCTTCTCGATTTCAAGAACCGTACAGCGGACATAGCCGGGGAAACCAGAGCAAAAGATGCAAGAATGCGCAGAGAACTCACGCAGAAGCCCGATTCCGTCGCCGCGCTCAGCAAGATCTGGGGGTATAAGAAGCTGGATGACGGCACTCTGGTGATACGGAGCTATAAGGGAATTGAACCGGATATAACTGTCCCTGCGGCCATCGGCAGATCAAACGTAAGCATTATCGGTGAAAGTGCCTTTCGCAACCATCCGGACGTAAAGTCCGTGACAGTACCTGAGGGGATAACGGAAATAGAGGCACTTGCCTTTGATTCCTGTAAATCCCTGGAGGCGTGCAGACTTCCATCCACGCTGAAAAAAATCGGGAGAGGAGCGTTCAGGTGGTGCAAAAATCTGAAGGTCCTTGATCTGCCCGAAACTGTAACCGAGGTTGGCTCAGACGCTTTCCTGTATTGCAGATCCCTTATAAACGACGAGGGCTTTGTGATCGTCGCGGGCACTGTTTACGGATACTATGGTAAATCCGATTCCATACGCATACCTGACGGAGTCAGAAAAATCGAGGGACTATCAGATAGATTCAATGGTCCCTGTGACTCATATGTGAAAGAAGTCATTCTGCCGGAAGGGCTTGAATCGATCGGGTCGTTTGCCTTCAGCTCGTTCAAGGAACTGAAGGAGATAACGATACCTTCAACCGTCAGGGAGATCGGGGTGGCTGCGTTTGAATACTCAGGACTTGAGAAAGTCATACTGAATAACGGGATCCAGAGAATCGGATCCTATGCGTTTTCGGACACTCAGCTTGAGTGCGTTCGCATTCCGGAAACAGTGTTGTCAGTAGGCGACGAGGCTTTTGGCAGATGCGAAAAACTGACAGATATCTACATCCCGCTGAAAACGAAACCATCTGATGACCGGTATGGGTTTATGCATGGGTTTATGCTCGACACATTTAGCAAGGTCCATATACATACTCTCATGGGATCAGCAACGGAGAAATATCTGGTGAAGCATGATTATTACAGTGTAGTGGTTACATATGATTACGAATGAGGGAAGCCGGATAGTGCTTATACCGACTAAGACAGTCAGGAAATAACTACACAGCGTAAGAAAAGTTCGGTCAAACCGTCAGTTGCCTGCGGTTACGATCGAACTTTTGTTCTTATTTGCACGTGTCTACGGGCTAAGAGATGTAATCGGTCTTATAAGCATTTTACTTCGCATTTTTCAAACAATCCGCTTCGCACTTTTCAAGTAATTGTTTCTCACTTTGTATTTGTCTGTACTCTTCTGCTCCGTACCGACTTGAAGCGGTAGTTGCAGTATTTCTGAATGTCGTCAGGCGTTTTGATACTGTACCGATCTACCACGACAGAGAAAAAAGTCTCAATATCCGCGTTGCTGATGACATTGGTGCTTGGATCCGACGGTTCAAGAGAGCCCCTGGCATTTTTCCAAGGTGATTCACTGTGAGTGAAATCGATCAGTATCGGGGAAGAATACCACCTGAATGCGCGGGTGAGAGATTCAAGATATTCCCGTTCAACACTGGAAAGGGCGGAAAGACTTGCTTCAGGAATCGAAGCAAGGAAGTCGTCGTGCTCCGATTGAACACTCCAGGAATACTTATATTTCTCATATATCTCAGGATAGACCGGTCCATATCTCCAGGCCTGACACTCATCCTCAAACAGCGTGTACCCAAGCAATGGTTTGGAAAACCCCTGAGCATAGTATAAAAGCTTCTGAAGAACCAGGTTCGTGATGTCCGTTACATGTTTAAGAAAGTACATCGATACAGCATCTATCTTGTTGTTTCCCTGTGCTTCCTTTACTCTTCCTATGGCAGCCCGGCATTTCTCATACGCGACCCTTGAAATGGAACCTTTTCCATTTTCCAGTATCTCCTCCATTTTATCCGGACATGACAACAACTCCAGCAGAATGTCGGAATGGGATCTGGACGGCAGCTGTCCGCTTATATAACGGTTTACAGTGATCTCACCGAATCCCAGCAGCGAGGCCAGCGGCCTGGCGCCTATATCGTATTTACCCAGCAGTCTTTCCAACTCTGCAACGGTAATCAGATGGGAAGCTTTACGGTAGCCTTCCTGCCTGGCTTTAACATTAGCGTCGTTTATTTCCGGCACATATATTTCAGCACCGCAGGCGCAGCAGCAGGCTGACTTTTCAACATAGCTGAAGTCTGTACCACGGACAGAGGTCGTCACACGACTGTCAGTTACTGTATACGGCTTTTTTTCTCCGCATTCTATGCAGAATGCGACCGGAGAGGTCTTAAGTATTTCCCCTTTTTTCATTCTTAGTTTTTCTCCATTCATCAATTTCTATTCTTGCGTTAGTGCTCTTCAAGCATGTTATCACTGTTTCTTGGTGAACTACCCCGACTTATAGAAGTCGGAGCTTCCTGCTTCAACCATTACCGCACTTGAAGCAATAACATTGCGCCAAATGTCTTACATAATGTCCACAGGCGTATTTGTTCGGGCTGTTCCATCCCTACAATTTGTGTCAGATGTGTTGTTTTATGCCTGATCCTTCAGGAGCCTTAATCCTTCGTGCAGGATATTTATTGCCGCATTCACATCTCTGTTGTGATGTTCATGGCAGCACGGGCATTCCCATTCCCGTATGCTGAGATCCCTGACGGATTCATTCCGGTATCCGCATTTGTGACAGATCTGGCTG
>CACZSC010000132.1 GCA_902783755.1 uncultured Ruminococcus sp.
TATGGTTCCGGCGTCGCTGGTGGCTGTAAGCGTCACAACGGCAGCTCTACGTTTTACTCCGTTGAATTCGCATTCAGCTGAAAAATACTGTTTATATACGTCGATCACTTTCATGTGTTTTGTCCTTTCTTTGCATAAACCTGTGCATTGCTTCTGCTGCCAACTCAGGTCTTTCTTCTCCCGCAGTTCGTGCAGAAGTTCCCATTGTTGTTCCTGTTCCCGCATTCACAGTCCCAGGTCTCACGTGGCTTTCCGCACTCCGTGCAGAACTTTCCCTGGTTCCCGGCGTGCCCACAGGAGCAGGTCCAGCCAGGATTGTCTGCCCAGGTCTTAACAAAATCAAGTATTTCGGGAGGATTGCCGCTTCCGTCGATGAGTTCGATGTGGATCCCTTTGTCTCCGTACCACATATTGCTGAACTTGTACGCCTCTCCGGTCATAATGTTGTGGATGCTGGGGGTTGAGAGGGTGAATCTGAAATCCTCGTCATCTCTGAAGGGGTTCAGAAGGATCGGGAATCCCTGGGTGCTTTCCTCTCTGTTGGCACAGCTGAAGTATGTTTCAAGTCTGATGCCGGAGTTCCTGATGATCGTCATTTTCCCGTCGCATATATCCAGTTTCCAGACACCGTCAGCGGTGGACCATACTCCGTTTACCAGGGGAAAATACTTGTAGCTCGGGTTGATTACCTGCATTTGAACCTCCTTGTCTGCAAATACTGCAGCACGTTATATATGAGCGGCATGTTCATTCCTATTTATCTATATATCAGTGTATGTCCGCGAGGGGATAAGCCAGAATATCGGTACCGGGACATTCAAGAGTGTTCAGCAGACCGTCACAGATATGGCCGGTGCACAGGAATGCGCTGCCGTCTTCCGAATAGATCTCGATGGAGTGTACGTCCTGAATGACCCTTATACTGGCACTTCCGTCCCTGACGGTCACATTCATATCAGGACCGTCTTTCTGGGTCAGCTTCCCGTTTCCCGGATCGATCAGAAATTCAAGACCGAAAAGCCTGAGCACAGTTTTTCTGTCTGCAGGGACTGACAGGAGTATGTCGTTGGAGCGGCCGGGGAGTTTGAGAGAGTCATTTCCTGTCTTCGGACTTCCTCTAAGACTCCGGAACTCATCGCAGGGAAGGGCTGTCAGCACGATCTCTCCGGCTGTATTGCGCAGACGCAGTTCCTGCGGCGTGCACATGCTTCCGTTGAAGGGCATGTCAGGTATATTTGCCCGGTTCCAGCACATGCGTATGACCCTGCCGTCAGGCATGTTCGCAAACGAGTGGGCGGCGTAGCTGACACCCTGCATCAGGCCTGTACCGCGTTTTTTCGGAACGTAAAGCCCGTTTTCGAACTTTCCGATGACATATGTGTCACGTGCTCCCGTTAGGACCCAGTATTTCTCACCGCTTTCAATAAGCTGGAAGAAATCGGGGCACTCCCGGTCGCCTTCCAGCATCATCCTCTGCAGTTCTTCCCAGTGAAGAAGGTCATCAGACACAAGCAGCATGAATTCTCCGCTCCCGAGATACAGAGCCATGACATATTTTCCGATCTCGTCGCAGTACACGACCTTGGGATCCCGGTTGCCGGATACTATGGTATCCACCGCAAGACCGTATTTGGTGAATGTGATCCCGCCGTCGCATGAATACGCGATCCTCTGGGTATAATGGTGCCCGGCGCTCAGGCCGCTGTCTCCGCCTGCGGCGGTGTAAAAGAGAAGCAACGGGTCATGTTCATTGCATTTCAATCCCGTTACATTTTCCGAGTCCACGAAAGCGGTGCCGGAATACATGAGTCCGGTCTCATCGGGGAAAAGGGCTTCTCCCAGCTGTGTCCAGTGAACAAGATCATCGCTTACGGCATGCCCCCAGTGTAGGTTGCCGAAAATGGAATCTGCGGGATTGTGCTGGAAGAACAGATGGTACCTGCCTTCATAATATACGGGACCGTTCGGATCGTTGATCCAGCCGTATGCTGCGGTGAAATGTGATACCGGACGGAGATTCTCGCGGTAAAGGCCGGGGTCGTCCCATGAATCGGCGAATTCTGGCACGTAGTCCGTTTCCGGATCCGTGCGTATCTCGAAAGTCTCGCCTTCGAACATGCTTATATCATAAGGTATCACGAAATCGGGAGCGGTGGAGAGCCTTGTTTTCAGCTCATAGACCGTTTTTCCCTCTTTCATGAAGCGAATTTTCTTGGTCTGGGCGTGCCTGCATACCGGAAGCAGCAGGTAGCGCTTTTCTACAGTGATCTCCATATGTTTATCCTTGATCGTTTGGTTTTGTTGCCGGCAGATCAGATCCCGCCGTCTGACACCTCGCAGACGGTTTCAGCAAATGCTTCAAACCGGACGAGGGCTCCCGGGGCAAAAGTGAACTCCTGATATTTCGATCCGTCGCCCGTCCAGTAAAGATATGTCCAGGGTCCGGAGTCACCGGATTCGGTGCTTTCATGCCTTTTGGTCACTGTTCCCGAGTCGAGGAGCGAGAACAGACTGTTCCACTGCTCTTCGGACAGCAGCACCGTTCCCCAATCCGTTCTGTCGGATTCGGTCAGAGGCCAGTGACTGCCTTCACGTTTATCATAATCAACGAAGTACATCCCGTTCTCCGTATAGAATCTGTACCTCAGATATTCCGACGGATCGGTGGATGTGGCGTATGTGTAATAAAATTCCGTTAATTCGCTGATCTTTATATCCTTGCCTACTATGAACTCGGCCCGCTCTCTGAAACATCCGGTGAATAAGGCAGAGGATATGATCGTTACGGCGGCCAGAAGGGCCGCAATGACTGCAGCTGCGATTTTACCTGACATTATTTTTCTCCTCTCATTCAGTGAAGGATATGACCTGATTTAAATGATCCACTGTGGCGTTGACTCCGAATGGGATTATGCACCTCGGCGCCGCGTGGCCTATGCTGACGTTCCAGAGCACCGGAAGGGAAGGATCGTCGATGGTCCTCACAAGGATCTGCTTGTATTCCTCGGCGTACGTTCCGTCCATGGGCTTCCCCGCTATGACGCCTGATACGGCTCTGAAGATCCCCCGGTCCCTGAGGGCAAGGATCATTTTTTCGTAAAGCTCCGGCAGAGGCTTCTCCTCGCTGGTCTCAAGCAGCAGTATCCTGCCTTTCCAGTCTTCGCAGGATGGGAAAAGGCCGTATCTGGCGCACAGTTCCACCGAATCCTCATATCTTGTGTTGTCGAATATGTCGAACATGGACTCGACGCAGCCTCCGAGGATCTTTCCCGAAAACACGGGGCTGCCCTGCAGCAGCTCGAATCCACCGTTCGCATGCCTTATCCTGGGAGTCCCCACCGCCTCCGGACCGAAGGACCTGCGCTCTTCATACCAGTATCCGCTGGGACGTATCTCCCTTACGGTGCCCGTGGTTATGAGCTCAGTCAGATATTCTTTCGAGTACGGCAGCATGTCCGTATCGAGTTCGCATACGTCCGCCAGGAACGACTGGCCGTAGAAAGTCCTGAGCCCGACCTTGTGAAGCATGAAGTGGTTGATCGTGGTATCGGAGAAACCCAGGAAGATCTTATCGCAGACCGCATCCCGGAGCTCATTATGCCCGAAGAGATATGGCAACAGCCGGTACGTATCGTCTCCTCCTATGGCGCAGAGGATCATGTCCACTTCCGGATCCCTGAAAGCCCTGAGCAGATCCTCCGCCCTCGCTTCAGGATGCTTCTTTATATATTCCAGTCCCGAGCGGGCGTGCTCCGAGAATCTTACATTCAGACCGAAGTTTTTCAGTCGGTTCACGCCGATTTGCACTTCGTGCTCCACCCGTTCCTCGCCTATGATGCCGCTGGACAGGCTGACTATTTCGACTGTTCTTACCATAAACGCCTCCCGGATGTTTCTGAAATGATATTGCGCTACGGGTTTATATCCACATTTGGAAAAGGAGCTTCATCAGAGAGGATGAACCTGTCCCCGTCTGCGACATTCACGTACATGAATCCGGACGAGCCCTCTGCGATGTAGACAAGCTCTCCCTCCTTTACCTGAAAACGGAAAACGAAATCATACAGATTAGGGCTTTCGGTCATGGTCAGGATCCCGTCTTTGAGCTCCCAGGTCCCGTACCCGATGTAGCTGCTCAGGAAACCAGCGTAGTATGAATACGTGCCGCCTTCCTTTATCTTTATGGAAAAATCTCCGCCTGCGCCTTCCTTTTCCCATACATATGTCTTACCGGAG
Organism: uncultured Ruminococcus sp.; assembly: GCA_902783755.1. Taxonomy (GTDB): domain Bacteria; phylum Bacillota; class Clostridia; order Oscillospirales; family CAG-272; genus UMGS1696. The sequence goes on from CACZSC010000132.1 coordinate 4,237, forward strand.
ACCCCGTCATCCATTTTTCCGCAGGATGAAAGGCACGGCGCCAGGACTGCGACGGTTGCCAGGAACAGGATGGCCTTTCTCAATATACGTTTCATTCTTAATCTCCGTTACGGGGATCTTTTTCAGGGTTCAGGCGCACCCATTCGCCGTGCTGCCCCCCGTACTCTTTCATTATATCCCCGGCGGTCCGGCCCATGAAATACTCGCCGTATCCGGTGTCATCCATGGAACGGTGCTTTTCCGCCAGCTTAAGGAACTTTGCTTCATTCATCTGCTCGTTTGTGACATACCGTCCGTTGAAGAACAGGGAATATGTGGTCACAGGGGTGGGCGCGTTCCGGGCCTCGTCCCTGGTTTCGAGACGGATGGCTTTGAACGGGATGCAGTGCTCTTTCGCGGTCTGCTCCAGCTGAGGTACGTATTTGCCGTTGTAGGGACACTGGCTGGTGTAATAGAGCACATATCCGGCCTCGTTCACGCGGGGTTTTTTCGCGCATTCCCGGAATTTCGGAAGCTCTCCTCCTTCGGAGAAGGGAAGATACCACAGCTGGATCCCGTTGTCCGCCTCGTCGCACACCGTGAAACCTTTGTGTCTGAGGTATTTGGGATCCGCAAGAAAAGGAAGCTTTTTGGCGGATGAAAGGATGCACAGGCCCATTTTCCCTTTGTTCCGGCTGTCCTTAACGCATTCACCGAGCAGATCGTTTGAGTATCCGTGGCCCTTGAAGGAGCCTGACACCCACAGGCAGTCGATATACATGTATCCGTCCGCATCCACGGGCACCCAGGCATTCTCGGCCGGGATGTATTCTATGAAGCATTTTCCGCGTTCAGTGCTTTTGAGGAACACCAGCCCCTCATCGAACCGGTCCTTCAGCCAGGCCTTCTTTGAAGATACCTGGATGTCCCTGTTGTTCGAGATCGCGCAGCAGATGTGCTCGCTTTCAAGGTTTTCCTTGGTTACTCTGATGTATTCCATGTAAACTCACTTCTTTTCGGATTTCCCGTATTTTGCTGCATGGGCCTTGATCGCGTCGAAGGTCTTTTCGCTTATATAATGCTCTATGCGGCAGGCGTCGTTGGAGGCCGTTTCCTCGTCCACACCGAGATCCATCAGCAGGGCCGTCAGCAGGGTATGGCGCTCGTATATGCTCTCCGCCTTTCTGGTCCCAGATTCCGTCAGCCTCAGGTATCCCGAATCATCCGTGGTCACGAGGCCTTCCTTCCTGAGCAGTCCAAGGGCGCGGCTTACCGAGGGCTTTGAAAAACCCATGTATTCTCCCACGTCCACTGCCCTTACCTGAGGGGACTTCTGTGAAAGCACGTATATGGTCTCGAGGTACATTTCTCCTGATTCCTGCATAGCCATGGATAGTCATCTCCTTCAAAATCTCATATATATACCAATCCAGTATAAGATTACCACATCCTGCGGAAACTTTCAACAGTGGCGGGGCGAAACAGCGCCTTAAAAATCTGAAAAAATATGTGAAAAGGTGTTGACAAGTTAGCACAAGCTAACTATAATGATATTCGGTTAGTTGATGCTAACCAATATTTTGCGCATATAGGTTAGCTTAAGCTAACCAAGCGTATGACGGGAGGATAACATGATGCCTCTGAGCCTGGCAGAAGCGGGGAAGCCCCAGATCATAAAGAAGATCGGCGGCAGCCCGGAGATGAAGAAACATCTGGAGGATCTTGGATTCACGGTGGGCGGAGAAGTGAGCATAGTCAGCGCCCTGGGTGAGAACCTGATCATAAACGTGAAACAGAGCCGCATCGCGGTGAGCGATGAACTGGCCAGAAGAATAATGGTATGAACAAGGAGGAACAGTCAGTGAAAACTTTGAGAGATGTTGAGATCGGAGAGACCGCGGTAGTGGTGAAACTCCACGGTGAAGGCGCCGTAAAGCGCCGCATAATGGATATGGGGATCACGAAGCGGACCCCTGTATACGTACGCAAGGTGGCTCCTCTGGGAGATCCCATCGAAGTGACAGTCAGGAACTACGAACTGTCCATCCGCAAGGCGGACGCGGAAATGATCGAAGTGGAATAAATGCCTTCCGGGGCAGAAAGGATAAATATTATGAGTTTGAGAATCGCCCTTGCGGGCAACCCCAACAGCGGTAAAACGACTCTTTTCAATGCGCTGACAGGTTCCAACCAGTTCGTGGGGAACTGGCCCGGGGTCACGGTGGAGAAAAAGGAAGGCAAGCTCAAGAAGCACGATGACGTCACCATAACGGACCTTCCCGGTATCTACTCGCTTTCTCCGTATACCCTCGAGGAGGTCGTGGCCAGGAACTATCTGGTCGAGGAACGTCCGGATGCCATACTTAACATTATCGACGGTACCAACCTTGAAAGAAACCTTTATCTGACGACACAGCTCACGGAGCTGGGGATCCCGGTGGTCATAGCCGTGAACATGATGGATCTTGTCGAGAAGAACGGCGACAAGATCAACATGAAGGAGCTGTCAAGACAGCTGGGATGTGAGATCATTGCCGTGTCGGCCCTGAAGGGAACAGGGGTCCAGGAAGCGGCTGAAGCTGCCATAAAGGCTGCAAAGCACGCGAAGACCGTTCCTCTGCACAGCTTCTCCGGTCCTGTCGAGCACGCCCTCGCCCACATCGAGGAGGCGGCGGTGCACGGCCTGCCGGAAGAGCAGCAGAGATGGTATGCCGTAAAGATCTTCGAACGGGACGACAA
>CACZSC010000133.1 GCA_902783755.1 uncultured Ruminococcus sp.
CGGCTCCTTTCGGAGAAGCGCCATGACTTTGAGTCGCTCCGGCTGCTGGTGGAGGTCCTGAGAGGGCCGAAGGGCTGTGCCTGGGACAGGATCCAGACACATGAGAGCATAAGGTCGGATATAATAGAAGAGACATACGAGGTGGTGGAGGCCATCGACCGTGAGGATCCGGAGCTGCTCCGGGAAGAACTGGGGGACGTGTTCTTCCAGGTGCTGTTCCACAGCAGGATCGAGGAGGAGACCGGCCGCTTCAGCATCGACGATGTCATAAACGACATAACGGAAAAGATGATCAGAAGGCATCCCCATGTCTTCGGGGACGTGCTGGTGAAGAACGCCGAAGAGGTGCTGGACAACTGGGAAGCCAACAAGGTGAAGGAAAAATCCAGGGAGACCCTCCGGGACATCCTTGACGCCGTGCCGAAGCAGTATCCGGCTCTCATGAGGGCAAAGAAGGTCGTGAAGAAGGCGAGAAAGAACGCCTCCATGATCCCGGGCGAGGCCGCCGGAAGGGAACTTCCCGCGGCGGAAGAGAGCATAAACCACATCATCGAACTTGCATCGAAGGCCGGTACAGCTGATCAGGATGAAAGGGACCGCATCGCGGCGGAGATGATCTACGCGGCGGTGCTCATGAGCAGCGACGGAGCGGACCTTGAGCGGGATATCGCAAGAATGACCGACCGGCTCATAGACGACGTGGCAGGGAAGAAGGAAAAGGGGAAGACTGATGAGACTTGACAAGTATCTTAAGATCTCTAGGATAATAAAAAGACGCACGGTGGCGAACCAGGCGTGCGATACCGAGCATGTGGAGGTGAATGGCAAACGGGCGAAGGCGTCATACGACGTGAAACCGGGTGATGTCATCTCCGTGACATACGGCGAAAGGACCACGAAATTCAGGGTCCTTGACATAAAGGAACATACCACGAAGGCCGACGCCTCCTCCATGTACGAGGTCATCGGCCAGGAGACCAGAAAACCCGTGGAAAAACCGCAGGAAGAAGAGTCGGAAATCTGAAAAAAACTGAGCGGACAAGCTTGATTTTGAGCTTCCGCTGTGATAAGATTTATATAAGTAAAAACGCAAGGAGGGACGGATTTGGGAAAAGCGCTCAGGAACACACTTCTCCGCATTCTGGTGGTCGTGCTTGCCCTTACGGCAGTCATTTCCGTCATCTCACTGCGGATGCAGCACAATGACCTGAAGGAAAAAGCCAAGGAGCTTGAGGATCAGGTGGAGCTGCTGCAGGACGAGGTGGACAGGGAGAAAGCCGAACTGGAGCACCCGTTCGACGAGGAATACGTGGCCAAGATCGCGAAGGAGAAGCTGGGGCTCAGATACCCCCAGGAGATCGTGATCTACGGAAACTCAGGCAACTGAATATAAAAGCACATCGCTTCCTTTTACGGGTCAGCGATGTGCATTTTCTTTTTCAGCAATTAAAATCTTGATTTGGTGCGGAATCCCTGTCTGAAAAATCTTGTTTTGGTGTATGTGCGATCATAACGATGCACATTTACGACTGTTCTTTAAGCTTTTTCACGTTCTCAAGGATCTTTTTCATCTCATCTTTGATCGCCTTGTATTTCCTTGCCGCCGCGATGTACTTCTCGTCGGAGATCTTTCCTTCCTTGTGCATGGCTTTGAGCTTTTCCACGGGGAACTTCTTCAGTTCCTCTGCCAGAGCCGTGTACTTTTTCTGTTCTTCGGCAATCTGCTCTTCGACTGTCTTTCCTTCCGGGGCCTCTGTTGTGACGATATCGTCCTCTTCCTCGTATTCGTCGATATGGGGAGTATGGACGACTGGCGCCGGCTCTGCGGGAATGCTGCGGACGGGATTTTCCTGAGGCTCTGCCGGGTCGGGCTTTCTGCTTCGGGCGTTCATGCGCTCAAGCTTCCTGAAAGCGGCTCCCGCGCGGGCCTTTTCTGTATCCTGAGGTTCAGCGGGCGCTGTATTGTCGGGATCCTCGGAAACGCGTTTCCACATGATGATGAACACTATGCCGCAGACCGTCATGAACAGGGCTCCCGCCAACTCGGTTATGACACTGTATCTCGCGTGGGTCATCATTCCGAGCAACCCGTAAAATACGTAATAGTTTGCCACCAGAACGACAGAGGACGCAATCCTCAGGGAGTGGACGGTGACGAGCCTCTGGGTGATCTCCTCGGGCCGGATCTTAGTCTGACAGAAGACGTTGGCCGAGGTCAGACGGCATATGCGCACGATGGCGTAGGCCTCGAGCACAGAGGCGGCCAGAGCCGCGAAGTGCAGGAGTGTCGAGAGGATATAGTAAACAGGCTTGAGCTCCCGGGCCAGGGCGCACATCTCTTTGAAATCTGAGGAGAAGTATGTCCCGGCGTCCTTCAGCGTGAAGAAGATGAAGGCCAGGTAGAAAAGCGCGTAGCATATGAGGGTTATGACGGACAGGGTTTTGTGGGAAGGGATTTTTTCCTTCGGTCTCACTCCGCGGATCCTGAACACTATGAATTCCATCGCAGTAAGGGCGGCGATGGCCAGCAGTACTATCACGGGTGTGAATCTCATCATGTCCGGACCCAGGGCCGTCACGAAGGAGATGACGAACACCACGATGCCGGCTACTGTCAGCAGGGTGGGAATGTTCGGACCCTCGCTGTTCTGCTTCAGTTTGCTGAGTGCCGAGGAGGATCCTTCCGTTCGGATGCCGCGCAGGCATTCCGCCGCGATCGAGGGGATCTTCACGGTGAACAGCTCCGAGAGGGCTTTCTCATCGCCGATGTTGTGCTGTTCCGCCGTGCCCGCGGGATATCTCGATACGCAGGCAGGGTTCAGGATTATGTCTCCGAGGACCACGGACGCCCGTTCGGTCTTTCCGAGATCTGAGGTGTCGCAGTCGGCGAGATAGCCTCCGGCGATCTCCTGCTGCCCCGAGAACACCTTGCTGTAGAGCTGCATCCTTTCCTTTGTGTCGGCATAACCTGCGCCTTCGAAGCGCTGGCTGATCTCATCGAACATGCCTTCGATGATCTCCTTGCGGTCTTCGCGCTTCGACACCGCGTTCCCGATGAGGAACATCATGTAGACATATGTCTCGTATGAATAGTTCGAGTCGAACCGGAAGGGCCGTATCTCCTTCTCTATCTTCGCGCATGAAGTGTGCAGTACGTTTAGAATCTTGTTGTCCAAAGCATCCACCTGAATCGTTTCTGTTTCCCCTATTATATCATACCGCAGAATGAAAGCCAATATTTCGGAGAATATTGGCTCTGCATTTATCAGCGGTTCAGCAAGAAGACTCCAACCTCTGCAGGTAGGAGATGAATTGCGAAATAGAACCGCTCATTTTGTTTAAGTTGTA
>CACZSC010000134.1 GCA_902783755.1 uncultured Ruminococcus sp.
ATGGACGCCGCCACAGACTTTCTGGGGCGTCCCTACAACAGCGGCAAGAACGTGGACCAGCTGACGGAGGAATTCCGGGCCGGCTCGGGCACCAGGTACGGTCCCGAGGCCGTGGCTGCCCTGTCCGACAGAAAAGTCCGCGACAGGCTCGATTACCTGATAAATGAAGGAAGAAAAGAGATATACTACCGGATATACGCGTTCAACGAGCTGCCGGATATCATCTGACATATATATAACGAAAGAGAGAATGTAAGACATGGAAAAATTCAGAGATCTCAGATACGAAAGACCGGACCTCAAAAAACTTAAGAGGGATCTGGCATCAGTATCCGCGCAGTTCAGGAACGCCGCGTCTTTTGAAGAGGCAGACAGCGCGTTCCTCGCATGCCAGAAGACTGTGGAGGCATGGGCTACGCAGAACACTATCGCCAGCATACGCAACACCATGAACATGAAGGATGAGTTCTACGAGAATGAGATCAAGTTCTACAATTCCCAGAACCCCAAGCTCATGCTCAGGATGAAAAAGCTCATAAAGGCTCTGCTTGCCAGCCCTTTCCGTCAAGAGTTCGAGAATAAGTACGGCAGTCACATGTTCAAAGAGTATGAGATCCAGCTGAAGCTGGTCAAACCGTCAACCATACTCCCGTCCATCAGGGAGAGCAACCTCAAAACAGAATACTCAAAGACAGTCGCGGGCTGCTCCGTTGAATTCATGGGAGAAACGTGCAACTTCTACGGACTGCTGCGGCATATGCAGTCCACCGACCGCGCTGAGCGCAAGGCGGCATTCGAAGAATGGGCCAGACTGTATGAGAGCGTCTCGGACAAGCTGGACGACCAGTACGACAGACTGGTGAAGCTGCGCTGCACCATCGCGAAGCGTCTGGGATTCGGGGATTATATCAGATACATATATCCTGCCCGGGGCCGTTTCGACTATGACGCGGAAAAAGTCGCCGCCTTCCGTAAGGCCGTACAGGAATACGTCACTCCCGTGTGCGACAGGCTGTACCGCGATCAGGCCGCCAGACTGGGACTTGAAAAACTCTCCTGGTATGACGAGGACCTTTGCTTCCCGGACGGCAATGCGACGCCCATCGGTACGCCGGAAGAGCTGACCGAACACGCGAGGAAAATGTACGAGGAGATGTCGCCGGAGACCGGGGAATTCTTCAACTTCATGACGGAACACGAACTTTACGACTTCGTCACCAGGGAGAACAAGCATCTCGGCGGCTACATGACCTTCCTCGCGGATTACAAGGCTCCGTTCATCTTCTCCAACTTCAACGGCACGTCAGCCGACATCGACGTGCTGACGCATGAGGCGGGCCACGCCTTCGAAGGGTACTACGCCTCCCGCCGCCTGCCCATAGAGCAGCTCGTCGGTTCCACAAGCGAGATCAACGAGATCCATTCCATGTCCATGGAGTTCTTCGCATACCCGTACATGGAGCGCTTCTTCGGAGACAGGACCGACAGGTACCGCTTCGCGCACTTCACCGATGCGTTCAAGACTATCCCCTACCTCGTATGCGTCGACGAGTTCCAGCACCGGGTATTCGAGGTCCCGGACGCCACCCCGGCCGAACGCCGAGGATTCTGGCGTGAGATCGAAAAGAAGTACATGCCCTGGCGGAACTACGACGGCAACGGATTCCTTGAAGGCGGCGGATTCTGGATGCAGAAGCAGCATATCTTCCTTTACCCGTTCTACTACATAGATTACGCCATGGCCCAGCTGGATGCCTTCGCCCTGTACCGGAAGAAAGTCGAAGGCGGAGACGCATGGGAAAGCTACCTCAGGCTCTGCGGGATGGGCGGAATGTACGGATATTTTGAAACACTGGAAAAGGCCGGGCTCCCGAACCCTCTGGACCCTGAAAACGTAAAGGCGCTCGCGGCATTTGCAGGAGAGCACGCAGAGATCCTCAGAAAGAAAGCGGAAAACAGCGGAAGGTAAAGAAATGTCAGCACTGTCGAAATATGAAAACAGAAAAGTGAAGATCACGACGGAAGACGGATCCGTATTCACCGGCAGGGCCGGGGTGTCCCCTTCCGGCTACGGACTCCACGAGTTCGGCCGGGAAGAGGAGAGCGTCCTTATCGGCGACACCCAGATCTTCAGGTCCGAGATCAGAAAGATCGAAACGTTCCCTGATGATGAAGGCCGGAACAGTGGATCTGGTGATCTCAGCGCGCTGATGGGGGACCTTCTTGAAGGGCTGTATTTCGTCGCGGACATCCTCCCCGAACAGGTGCCGGAAAACTCAGATGGCCGTTACTTCGCGGTGGAACGCTACTTTCTCCGGCCGGAAAGGCTCCGCC
>CACZSC010000135.1 GCA_902783755.1 uncultured Ruminococcus sp.
GGAGGCCCGCGTATCCATGCTGGACGCTTATCCGGACCTGCAGAGGATGTATTCGCCGGACGACGGGAACACGGTCGTATATTATTTTCAGAATGCCACTGCGACGTTCAGTTCCTTCACGAGCGCGCCGGAAGTGGTGAAGTTCTAGGACTGTATCCGATGTGAGAGATCTTGTGACCTGGATCTGAAAGGGAAAAATCATGGAGCTCAGAAAGATAAACACTGCGGACGCTCTTGCCCAGTGGGAATTCACGACGGCTCTGCCGGCCGACGAGAACGGATTCACGAATCCGTACCACGGCGTCTCATATGAGGAATATTCCAGAACCGTCCTGCCGGCCCTGATCTCGTATGAGCATCCTGTAAACATGCCGGACTGGTTCGTTCCCGAATCGGTCTATTATCTGTGGGACGGGGACTGCCTGGTCGGGGAATTCAGGATACGGCATCATCTGACGGAGGCGCTCCGCGAAGGCGCCGGCCATATCGGATACAGCATCCGGAAGGACAAGCGGGGACAGGGATACGGGACCGCGGGCCTGAAACTTACCGTTGATATTGCAAAGACGATCGTCCCGGAAACGGAGATATACCTTCGCGTAAACAGGGACAATACCGCTTCACAAAAAGTCACGCTCAAAAACGGGGCGTACATCTCAGGCGAAGACGAGACTCACCTGTTCATGCGGATCCCCAAGTGATAGATTCGATGATGAATTTCTATTTTCGGAGAATATAATGAACAAAACAGAAACCTATCAGTATCTGACCGAGCACGGAGTAGGATACGAAGTCACTGAGCATCAGGCCGTATATAACATGGCGGAGCTGGATTCTGTCGGGCTTCCGTATCCGGAGGCGGATGCGAAGAACCTGTTTGTCAGGGACGACAAGAAACGCAACTACTACCTTATAACCGTCAGGGGAGACAAGCGCGTCGATCTCAAGGAGTTCCGGAAAGCAAGAGGGCTCAGGCCGCTCACCTTTGCCTCGGCCGAGGACCTGATGGAAATTATGGGGCTTATCCCCGGCGCTGTCACTCCCCTGGGGCTGCTCAACGACCGGGAGAACAGGGTCAAGCTGTATATCGACAGCGCGTTCGGCGACGGCCTTATAGGCGTACATCCGAACGACAACACTGCCACTGTCTGGATGAAAGCAACGGATCTTGTCAGGTTGATCAGGGAACACGGAAACGACGTTGAGTCATTCGTCATCGGGTAGTTTTCGGAAACTCTTCAGTTAATGATATGGCGGTTCCGCCGGGCTCACTTCAGCGACCGCCGGAGGGAACCGGGACCGTACGTATACGCTGACAGCGTAGAGAGAGAAATACGCATAATTCATGTATACACAGCAAAAAGGAGAAACGGAAAATGGAACTGATACAGAGCTTTTCGGTGGACCATACAAGGATAATACCCGGCATATTCAAGAGCCGTGTGGACCGAATGGGTTGTGAGTCCGTCACCACCTATGACATAAGGCTGAAGAGACCCAACAGGGAGCCTGTCATTGACGTTGCGGCCATGCACTCCCTGGAGCATATAATAGCGACATACCTGAGGAACGATCCTGACTGGAAAGACGAGGTGGTCTACTGGGGCCCCATGGGGTGCCTCACTGGCTTCTACCTCATACTGAAAGGTGAGCGGGCTCCGCAGGAACTCCACGGTCTGATGCTGGGTGCGTTCAGATACGTTGACGGGGTGACGGAAGTCCCCGGCGCTACTGCCGTGAACTGCGGCCGCTACCTCATGCACGACCTTGAGATGGCTAAATGGTATGCCCGTGAGTTCACGGATTATCTCGAGGCGAACGCGGAAAACGGAGACATCTTCGAGTATCCCAGGACCGAACGGCTCGTGACTGAAAAAGGACAGAGCTTCTTCGATTCGTGATCCGGGGAGCAATATATACATGATGAGGCGAGTGCCGTAACAGTACAAGCAATAGAAAAGGAATATATTTATAATGGAAACAGTTGAAATAACCTTCCGTCTCGAGACGGAGAAAGACTACAGTGAAGTGGAGAACCTGATCCGTGAATCCTTCTGGAACGTTTACCAGCCGGGATGCAGCGAGCATTACTTGATACACGTGCTGAGAAACGATCCGGCCTTCGTCAGGGAGCTGGACTTCGTCATGGAACTTGACGGGCGCCTTATCGGACAGAACATGTTCATGCGTACGGTGATAGAAGCCGATGACGGCAGAAAGATACCGGTACTCACAATGGGACCCATCTGCATCGTCCCGGACCTCAAGCGGAAAGGCTACGGGAAGAAGCTTCTCGACTACTCTGTCAGAAAAGCTGCTGAGCTGGGATACGGAGCAGTGCTGTTCGAAGGCAATATAGCCTTCTACGGCAAAAGCGGATTTTCATACGCAAGGAACTTCGGCATTAGGTACCATGACCTGCCTGAGGGAGCGGACGACTCCTTCTTCCTCTGCAGGGAGCTTGTCCCGGGATACCTGGACGGTATCACAGGGGTATATCAGACACCGAAAGCGTATTATGTCGAAGATTCCGACGTGGATGAGTTCGACAGGGGATTCCCTCCGAAGCAGAAACTTAAGCTGCCGGGCCAGCTGTTCGGATAAGAAATACGTCTTTAAATCATCGATTTATAATTCTGAGGTCAAATCTAAGGAGCAGATATGAGAAGCATTATTATCAAAGAACTCACCGTTATATCCCTTCTGCTGGGCATCATCCTTTCGCTGGCGGGATGCGTGAAAGAAACAACCGTAACAGACCCGAAAACAGTTGAGAAGAAGGTAGAGGAGATATGTGTCGATTACGGCACCTACGGAGCCGAGGCGAAGGACAGGATCGGCACTCTCCTCAGGGAGCTGACTGAGATAGACAGAAACGCGGGGAAGCGCTGGTCTGAGATAACGGAGATCTGGATGGATCCGGATCTCGGGAAAGACCTGAACTACGACGAGCTGCCCGACGGGCTTCCCGATACGGATGAGCTCTGCATCGTCGTCCTGGGATTCCAGCTGAACCCGGACGGTTCCATGAAGGATGAGCTCATCGAGAGGCTATGCGTGGCCGTTGACAGCGCGGTCAAGTACCCGAACGCGTATATCGTCTGCACCGGAGGCGGGACGGCGGCTGAGAACGGATCCGCCACTGAAGCCGGTGAGATGGCAAAGTTTCTCATAACCTGCGGGATAGATAGCAGCCGCATCATCGTGGAGGACAATTCCATAACGACGGCGCAGAACGCGATCTTCACATACGACATCCTGACATCGCTGTATCCTTCGGTAAAGAAGCTTGCGATCATATCCAGCGACTACCATATCGCCACGGGAGAGCTGCTGTTCAAAGCGGAAGCCATCCTCAGGGCAAACGCTCCGGGAAACGAGAAGCTGGAAGTCATATCCAACGCCGCATGGAGGGCCCCGGCCGGAACGCTTTCGGCCATGTTCCAGGCAGGTGCTCTTATCGAACTTTTCGGAGACGTTGAGACCGCATTCGAGATCTACTACGACAACTACGACATACACAGCCTTCCGCCGCTGAAATAACTGCGAAAGATAAAACTGTCAGCAGAGGCTAATAATCCGGAATCGTATATAACAACAGCTTGGAGAAAATAATGACGGTACTGAGTGAAGAATATATCAGAAAAACATATTTCGAGATAGTCGGAGGTTTTCCGTCTCTTCCCATCATACAGGAGGTTCAGGAGTATGACGGCGGGCCTAAAGCGTGCATTGCCTGCACCCAGCTTCCCGGCAAAGAGCTCGAACAGTTTTATGCCGGTTCCCGGAAGTGCTACACAAAAAAGGAACAGAAGGCTGTTCTCAAAGAGTGGGTGGACTTTCTGTCGGCAAAGACAGACAGTCTGGAAGCGATACATTTCAATTCATTCGTCCCGCAGGAGCTTTTCGACGCGGCGTGCTGTCAGGAGAACCTGACAGAACTGAGAGTAAAGTGGGGAGGCATCAAAGACCTTTCGGGGCTGAAGAAGCTGCGTAAGCTCAGATATCTCTGTCTCGGAAGCTGCAGGGGCCTTGCGGATCTGAGCCCCCTTGCCGAACTGAAGGATCTTGTCGTCATGGACTTTGCAGGCAAGCAGAGTTTCACTGATTATTCCGCTCTTGCCGGTCTGAAAAATCTGGAGCAGCTCATAATAGACGGGCCCTTCGCGGGAGGATATACTGTTATCGACGATCTTGAGTTCCTGCGTCAGATGCCGCAACTGAGGTCGCTGGGGCTCGGCGCCGTAAGCCTGAAAAGAAAGTATTCGAAGGAAGAGCTGAGGGATATCCTCGACTCGATGCCGGATGTGCACGAGATGGGAAGCCGCATATTCAA
>CACZSC010000136.1 GCA_902783755.1 uncultured Ruminococcus sp.
CGGACAGCAGCAGACTGAGCAGCATGAAAAGCCTGACCAGCGACAGCCTGTCCTTCACTTCCGAGAGATGCTCCGAAAGGATGTCGGTGATGTAGCCGAACATGTATGGCTTGTCCTCTATCCCGTTCCTTTCGATGCTGACCTCTGTGTATAGTTTCCTCAGGCTCCTTTCTGCCTCCTTCCTATCTCCAACCGTCTCTATCAGAAGGCCGTACTGTTTATTCGACGGACCTATCACCACATAACTCCCGACTCCGGGGTCATAGTTAAGGACGTCGTTCGGCGCGAAATCTCCGATGATGCCACCTATGGATTTTCCCAGGATATGGTTATACATGAGATCTTCCGTATCCTTGCTGACCCCGAAACGTTGCATCTCAGTCCTGGAGAGCCATACGGTGCCTTCTTCAGGTTCCTCAAACCTTTCCTGGACGTCAAATCCGAATATATCGAATGCAGTACTGTCGCAAGTGAGGATTGCAAGCGTGATCAGTCCCTTGTCGTGGTCTTCCGTTATCGTTTCCTCGACCATCCCCGGGAAATAGGTGCTGTAGCCTATCCGCTTTACGCAGGGCAATGAGACAGCCCTCTCAGCGAAGATTCCATGAAGCCCCGGATCAGTGATAAGTACGTAGAAATCACCTTCGACATCCGCTCCCAGCGGCCTGTTCAACATGTGTGACACTTGGAGGCCCATCACCAGCGCAAGGGAGAGCAGCACGATGGAGAACACCTGCTGCACCACGATGAATACTTTGCTGAACCAATGTTTGCTCTTCATGCGGAACTCCCCTTTCACGACCGAAATGGCCGGCATCCTGGTACCAGTCCACGCCGGAAGGAGCCCCTGGGCAAGGGATAAGATGATGATGGACAGAAGATATACTCCGACCCATCCCGGCGTATATAGCACCCTTACAAGGGTTCCTTTTCCGCCTATGATACGGTTGAACCAGGGGGTGATAGCCTCGGCGAGCAGCGTCGCAAGCACGAAACAGACAGTGGTGAAGATTAACGACTCCAGCAAGTATCCGCGAACCAGAGATCCTTCAGCCGCTCCCAGTATCTTCCTCGTAGCCATCTCCTTCGTGCGTTTGCCGGAGAGGGCTACGCTGAGATTGATATAATTGAAGATTGCTGACAGCAAAAGGATGATTGTGACAAGGAGGATGATATCGGTGTAAGTACGGTTTCCCCTTTTGAGAGATTGGTTGTTGGCAGGAGAAAACCAGATCTCATCATATCTCAGAGCCCCGCTGTCTTCAACATCAATGATACCCCTATAGATGTCGAACACCCTGGCAACGAGAGTGTCAGCCTTTTCCTCAATCGAGCCACGGTCGCTCCCGTTCCTGACCTTTACGAATGGAATGACGTCGAGTCTGGGAACAGTCGCACTATGGTCCAAATTCTCGATATTATAGATGATATCAACGTCGCCGAAGATGGGATTTGGCGTTTCCTTGATGACAGCTGCAATGGTATAGCGGCCGTCTATTATGCTCCCGATTGCCTTCCCTTCCCCTCCCAGGAGGTTGGCAAAAGACCTGCTGACTATGACGTTCGAGATATCCCCCATCACCCCGGCGCTTCCGTTCTCGAACTCGGCGGGAAAAATATCGAAGAAATCTCCTCCGACCATGAAACTCTTTACATGGTACTTGTTGCCGTTCACCTCCACGGTACTTTCTTCGGACACCATTGATTTCCAGAACATTGCGGCCGTCTCAACCTCGGGGATACTTTCCTTGGCCTGATAGGCCAAATCCCATGACAGTCCGATTCCGGAGTTCCCGTGGATTGTCCTGTAGAAGGTATAGACATCCTTGTAGTCCGGCACGTTCCTGGTAATCTGCCTCTGCTTCCACACAAAATGCCCGGTCAGCAGCACGAAGGCCAGGCTCACGATGAGCCCCACTGCCTCGATGGCGGTGTACAACTTATTGCGTGACAGGAATTTGAGGTAACTCTTCATCTTTTGTCTCTTTCGGGAATGAAAACGCTCATTTCATTCCCGTTTGCATGTTTTTCTGCGTTTTGGGAACGAAAATGCCGTTTTCATTCCCATATTCCTTCGGTCGCTCCGCTTCCTCGGAATGACAGGAACCCCTTTCATTCCGAGCATTCCCTTGTCATTTCGAGCGAAGCGAAGGAATCTATTCCTTCTTCAGCTCCACCGCCGGATCGGTGCGGGCGGCGCGCAAGGTCTGCCAGAATACGGCAACGAAGCTGGCCATCAACACGAGAAGCGCCGCCACGGCGAATATCCACCAGTACCCCTCAATCCTATATGAGAAGCGCTCCAGGAATCGTCCTGATAACCAGACTGCGAAGGGGATGGCGAGCAGGCATGATGTCCCGACAAGAACCATGTACAGTGCGACGGCATTGAGCATTTCTGAGCGTATTGAGCCGCCGAACACCTTTTTCACAGCGATATCATGAGCTTTCTCATCAGCGTAATATGCGCTCATGGCGAACAATCCTAGGAGCGAGAGCAGCAGGGCGAGAATCATGAACCATTCAAGCATCCTCATATAGCATTTCGCCTCACCTAATCCTTCTTCAAGCTTGTCGGTAATGAAACCGTTCTGTTCCTCATTCCACACGAAACCATACGCCCGAGTGCAAATCTCCCGATATTTCTCCTCCAAGATCGGAACGACATCCCTGTCGCTGACTTTTAGCAGAAGGTCTGAATCATAAGGAAGTATCATTATGGCCCCAATTGCCGCAGGGTCGATATGCGCGGCGTCCGAGAGCGCGAAATCCCCTATGATCCCGGCGAAGTGCGCTCCTTCCATGTCAGGCCCCTCCAACATCGGATGCGTCGGTCTGTTCAGACTGACATTGAGGCTACGTGCGGCAGATTCTGTGAGCCATATTCCGAGTTCCTGAGGCGTGTGCCAGTCCTCAATAATATTGAACCCAAGCATCCTGAAAGCCTTTTCATCCATTACATAGAAGGTAACTGACTGGAGGTCAATTCCATTGCTCGTGATAGGTGCGCTACCATATGCGTAGTCGTTAATCCCGCTCAGCGCCAATATCTCATCGTTTGAGCCAAAAGTGTGCATATGATAGACATCCTCAGCATCGAAGCCGAGGGGCCGGCGAAGCATATGTGACATCTGCCTCTCCATGACTAGTGACAGAGCCAGCAGTAGGACTGCGATGGTGCTTTGTATCACGATGAACAGTCTGGAGAAAAACTTCTTGTGCTTGTACCGGAAAGTCCCATTCAGGACCTCTATCGTGGAGAATCCTGACACAATCGTCGCAGAGATGAATCCACAGATGACACCGATTATCATTGTCAGGGCTAAGACGAAGAGTATCAGTAGCACGCCGAGATGCATTTCCAGGGGTATGTCGCCACCGATGTATCGACTCAGGGTTGGGGCCAGCAGATATGCCAACAGCACGGAGAGCAATCCGCAGACCCCGGTGAACAACAAAGATTCCTTGATATAACCTAAAAGAGTTTCGCGCCGCGATGCTCCGTAGACAGTGCGTGTCGCCATCTCCCTGGCCCTGCTTCCGGCGAGCGTTATGTTAAGGTTTACATAGTTGAAGATGGACGATATCAGGACTAGTAGAAGCACGGTGAACAACATGAACACGAGGGAGTGGTTCCCCTTACTGAAGCCGTCGTTCAGGACTCCTCTCCCTCGATTCAAGGGAGAGAAGTATACCTTGTCCCAACGTAGGACGGTACCTGGATTAGGGGAGTTCAAAGTGTCTGTATGGCGCCTTATCATTTCCTTCAATTTGGGAATCAATTCCTCCTCCCGGGTTGATGATTGCACCACGCAGATGCGCCCAGGCCCATCAAGGGGATGGGGCTCATGGAAGCATATGAGTTGCACTTCACCGAAAATAGAACGTTTGAAATCCTCGAAAACGCCTACGACTGTCCCTCCTGAAGGCCCAAACAACTGAATCTCAGTACCCAGGATGCTCCTGTCAGGAGAATGTTCGTTTGCGAAAGATGAGCTTACAACCACCTCGCCCTTACCCAGATGCGCTGTTCCGCCTTCAACCCATTTCACCGGGAAAAACTCAAGGAATCGCGCATCTATCTCGAAGGTCGGGATATTTGGAAACCTATGTCCATTGACGACTCCGGAGATGGATGTCGGACAAAACAATGTCGAATTCTCAACCTCCGGAATCTCGTCCAAGGCAAACTCGGCAAAACCCTCCAGCGCGTAGTCAATCTCCTCTGTACTCGCACTGACGGCATAGTATTTTTTCCATGTGGAATCGCCCTTGGCGACCTTCTCCTGCTGCCACACATAGCAGCCGCCCAGAATCGCCATGGCCAGGCTCACGATGAGCCCCGCCGCCTCGATGGCGGTGTACAGCTTGTTGCGGGACAGGAATTTGAGGTAACTCTTCATTTTTTTTATTCTTTCTTCAGCTCTGTCGCCGGGTCGGTGCGGGCGGCCTTCAGGTCCTGCCAGAGCACCGAGGCGAAGGAAATGGCGAGGGAAATCAGCACGGCTACGGCGAAGATCCACCCGTAATTGGAGATCCTGTAGTTGTAATCCTCCAGATACCGTCGCGAGATCCATACCGCCACGGGAACGGCGATCAGGCAGGCGATTCCGACCAGGATCATGTATTCGCGCACGGCTCGCAGCGTCTCGGAGCGCACCGTGCTGCCGAAGACCTTGCGCACTGCGATGTCGTGAGTGCGCTCCGATGCGTAAAGCGCCGACATGGCAAGCAATCCCAGAATGGAGATAAGCACGGCCAGAGCCATGAACAGCTCGATCAGACGCATGTAGTTCTCGGCCTCTTCCAGCCCGTCATTCACTTTGTCCCGAACATAGCCGTTGTTTTCAGTGAATCTCTCATATCCGTTCTCTTCAATACTGTACTGCCGGAATAACGCAGCAAGCTGCTTTTCTGCTTCCTTCCTGTCCCCTTCTATGCGCAGGAGTATGTATGTGCCTCTTGGCATCTCATATACTTCTATGAGTCCGCTATCGTCCGGTTGTATGTGTGCGGCATCCGTGACTGCGAAATCACGGAGGATACCTGCCAGTTTCCTGGTCCCGAAAAAGTCTGCCCATTCCGGAAGTTCCTCTTGTCCGGGCTCCATCTCTAGGGTGTTCCATGCCGATTCAGACAGCCAGACACCCGTTCCCAAAGGGGTATGGAAATCTTCAAGAATATCATATCCGCACATCCTGAAAGCCTCAGGACTCATGAGTAGCGTCGTGAGTCTGAAAGTGCCTTCGCCGTTTTTTCTGTAGCCGGATGCAGACATGTACCGGCGGCCGGGATATGCATTCGCAAGGCCCGCTTCTCTTACGAACGGGAGCTGTTGCACGGCATCCCAGTGAGTATCGGAGACCCAGTACTGTACATACAAGTTCTCTACATCGGCGCCAAGGGGCTGGTGGATCATGTGGGAATACTGCCGCTCCATCACAAGCGCGAACGCTATCAAAAGCACGGAAAGGACGGTTTGGAAGACGATGAACACCTTCGAAAAAACACGTTTGCTCCTAAGCCTGTAATCCCCCTTGACTACCTGGACGGGATTGTATCGGGATGCCACCCTCGCGGATATCCATCCGGCTAGCAGCCCCGCCAGTAAAGTCACCCCGAAGAACAAAACGGCTGTCGTCGCATCCAGGTGCCATGAGAACGGAGCTGGCACGAAGTTCTCCCCCTCCCGGGTCTCCACGAAATGGCTGAGCGTAGGCGCGAATGCCCGGGCGAACAGGAGCGCCACTCCGGCACAAATTATGGTAAATGACAGAGACTCAACCATATATTTCCAGACGACCTGTCTGCGGGTGGCTCCCAAAATGAAGCGCATACCCATTTCCTTCGTCCGCTTTCCGGCAAGTGCAGTGCTCAGGTTGATGTAGTTGAAGATTGCGGAGAGGAGAAGGAGAAGCACTACTACGGACAGCATCTTGAGAAGTGGCAGGTTTCCCTGGTGGAAGGCATTCCCTCCGTTGAGTTCCGAGAAATAAAGGCGGTCCATCCTTTCTATGCACCCGTTTTTGAACGCACGGGATTCGTCACGCCCCCAATTCCTCCTGTTGTGCTCCTCAAACACCCTGTCAATGGACGCCACGAGCTCGTCTTCAGGCAACGTGCTGGATATCAGGCAGACGTCCCCTCCCGAGGCGCTTCTCGACAATTCCTTCCATTCACGGACACGGAGGAAATCCACTTCTTGGAAAAGGGCGGCGGCAGGGGTGCGGAATATGGCTGCTATGAAAATGGTGTCGCTCCAGCTGACAATGCTCCGTCCGACTATATCCTGGCCCCGTGAATGCTGCCTGGCGAGGCTCTCGCTTATCGCGACACCTCCGCCGAGCAACGACGAGATGTCGCCCTCCACCCACTCTACCGGGAACATGTCGAAATAGTCCGGCTCGACTGTCGCCATGCCCGTTCGCCCGATGCGTTCATCCCCAAGTGTCGGCTCAACGTGGCGATAGCAGAACATCGTAGCCTTGTCCACTCCGGGTATGTTTTCCTTGATAAGGTTAGCCGTTCCGTTCGCCGTAAAGTCAACCCTATCGTAACCGGCGGTGCCAATGGCATAATAATGCTTCCACTCCGTCGCACCGTGGGCGGTGCGCCACTGATGTCGCACATAAGCCCCGATCAGCAGCACGAACGCCAGGCTCACGATGAGCCCCACCGCCTCGATGGCGGTGTACAACTTATTGCGTGACAGGAATTTCAGGTAACTCTTCATCTTTATTCTTTATTCTTTCTTCAGCTCCGTCGCCGGGTCGGTCCGGGCAGCCTTGAGGTCCTGCCACAGCACGGAAGCGAAAGATATGACCAGCGTGATAAGCACTGCGACGGCGAAGATCCAACCGTAATTGGATATCCTATAGTTGTAATCCTCCAGGTACCGTCGCGAGATCCATACTGCCACGGGCACCGCGATCAGGCAGGCAATCCCGACCAGAATCATGTATTCGCGGACCGCACGCAGC
>CACZSC010000137.1 GCA_902783755.1 uncultured Ruminococcus sp.
GACCTCAGGGACCACATCGGACCTGACGGAGAGTTCGAAAGCGGGACTCTCAAGAAAAAGATAGAGACGCTCCGCATCGACCTCATAGAGAAGCTGGCCGAACTTGAGGAACTGGACTTCCAGCTCCCCATCCTCGAAGACGCCCTGAAGGTCGCGGAGGACGATCCCGGATCCTACGGGAAATGGCTCGTGAAGGCTATTTCCGAAATGGAGCAGGAGGATGTGGCGGATGATACCGTCTACATCAGCAGCGGACCCGTCCGCTCAGGCGGCGAGCCCGAGCTTTAACAACCAAATATATATGTGACCGTTTTCCGTAATACGAAAGAAACGGAGGAAAACTGAATGGAATTCTTCAACAGCGCAGTGGACATACTGCAGACCCTGGTCATAGCGCTGGGGGCCGGTCTCGGCATCTGGGGAGTCATAAATCTCCTGGAGGGATACGGGAACGACAACCCCGGGGCCAAGTCCCAGGGCATGAAGCAGCTGATGGCCGGAGGGGGCGTGGCCCTCATCGGCATCACGCTGGTGCCTCTCCTGAAGAACCTCTTCGGATAACCGTGGAGGGCGTCGATGGAATACATCTTTGAGAAATTCACGGAGTGGCTCCGGGAACTGCTCACGGGAGGCGTGCTCTCCAACATACGGGGCATGTTCACCTCCATCAACGAGCAGGTGGGCGATATCTCCTCCCAGGTGGGCGCTACGCCCGCCGGGTGGAACACCGCCGTATACCGGATGATAAGGGAACTGTCCGACACCGTGGTGCTTCCCCTTGCCGGCACGGTCCTGGCCGTAGTCATGACTCTCGAGCTCATTTCCATGCTGACGCAGAAGAACGGCATGCACGACGTGGGGTTCCCCGAATTCTTCAGGTGGATGTTCAAGACGGCCTGCGCCGTGCTGATCGTCACCAACACCTGGAACATAGTCATGGGGATCTTCGACGCCGCCCAGAGCCTTGTCACCGCATCCTCCAACCTCATAAGGTCAGACGCGGCGCTGACCCTTGAGAACAGTCTGCCGGCCTTCGAACAGAAGCTCCGGCAGATGGAGGTGTGGGAGCTTCTCGGGATATGGCTCCAGTCAGCCGTGGCGCAGCTGGCCATGTCGGTCATCACCGTGTGCATCTTCATAATCACCTACGGGAGGATGATCGAGATATACCTATACACCTCGGTGGCGCCCCTGCCCATGGCCATGGTGATGAACCGTGAGCATACGGCGGGATCCGGGGAGAACTACCTGAG
The DNA here is from genome assembly GCA_902783755.1 of uncultured Ruminococcus sp. Taxonomy (GTDB): domain Bacteria; phylum Bacillota; class Clostridia; order Oscillospirales; family CAG-272; genus UMGS1696. The sequence goes on from CACZSC010000137.1 coordinate 1,254, forward strand.
GAGCCTCATGGCCCTGGGCCTGCAGGGGCTCCTCATGATAGTGTGCGTGGCGATCTACACGGCGCTGGTCAGGAACATAGTGGTGACCGCGGACATATCCGGCGCCCTGTGGACCTGCATGGGCTACACGGTGCTGCTGTGCTTCACCCTGTTCAAGACCTCGGCCGTGTCAAGATCCCTGCTCAGCGCGCACTGACGGCCCGCATGAGGCCGGAAAAACTATTAAGAAAAGAGATGATATGACAGTGTCGTACGTACAGATACCGAAGGACCTTTCAGGAGTGAAGTCCAGGGTCCTTCTGAACCTGACGAAACGCCAGCTGGTCTGCTTCTCACTGGGGCTCGTCACCGGCCTTCCCCTGTTCTTCCTCCTCCGGGGGATCACGGGGGCGGGCACGGCGGCCCTGGTCATGATACTGGTGATGCTCCCCTTCTTCCTGACCGGTCTCTACGAGAAGAACGGCATGGGACTGGAGAGGATCGCCGGCAACATCGTGAACGTGAAGATAAGGAGACCAGCTGAGAGAAGATACGCCGTGAGGAACTTCTACGAGTCCCTCACGGGCGGCGGAAACTGACCCCGGAACGGAGGAGACCAATGCTATTTTCAAGAGACAGAACAAAAAAAGGCCGGGAGATGACCGCCCAGGAATCCATCCCCTTCGAGAGGATGTTCATGGACGGCGTCTGCCGCATCGAGCCCGGGCTCTACTCGAAGACGGTGGAGTTCCGGGACATAAACTACGTGCTCGCGACGGACGCCGACAAGGACCAGATCTACTCGGGCTGGTGCCGTTTTCTGAACACCTTCGGCCCGGAGGTGGAACTGCAGCTGTCCTTCGTCAACTACCCCTCGGAGGCCGAAGCCTCCCCTGAGGCGGGGATGTTCGGACGGGAGAGGTGCCGTGACGGATTCGACGCCATCCGTGGCGAATACTTCGGCATGCTCAGGGCCCGGATGGACCGGCCCGAAGGCCACGCCAGGTATACGAGAAGGAAGTTCATAACCTTCTCAGTCCCGGCGGATTCCGTGCAGAAGGCCAGGCCCCTGATCGAGAAGTACGAGTCCGACATCTGCTCCGGCCTGAA
>CACZSC010000138.1 GCA_902783755.1 uncultured Ruminococcus sp.
CAAGATCCTGGACAACGTCGCCGGCTTCTCCAACATAGAATTAGCCGACGGACGCCAGGGCTGGATTCCGTCGGCAGAAATCGAGGTGATTTGATTTTTTACTATTTTTGCGGTTGTGAAACAAGGACTTCGGGCACTGATTGACAACACATTGGTATCGCTTCTGACGATGCTGATCGTGGCCTTGTTCGTTGTCCTCCCCCTCTCCTTTTCCGTTTTTAACACCTCCCAAAGCCTCAAGGAGCAATACAGTCTGCTGGATGCTTTCTATACAATGAACAACGGTCTTCCCGGCGGGAAGAAATACTTTCAAAACAACGCAGACATCACCATTGTGGACCTTTCAGGGGTTCCGGACAGGCCCGGGGTATACCATACGCTGCAAAGGATTATGGAAGCCGGGCCCAAACTGGTAGGGCTTGACGTATGGATGGAGGGGCGAAAAGGGATTCCCGAGGAAGACAGCCTTGCCACACTCCTGACCGGGAACCCCCTGATTATTTCTCCCTGCGAACTGCTGAAGGAAACCGCCTCGGACGCTACCTCTTTCCAACAGGTGCGTTATCCGTTTTATGCTTCGCCCGACACGCCGGGACTCGCGGCCGTCAACATCGACCTTCACGGATTCAGTTGGAATTGCCGGTCTTTTACTCCCCAGCTCAACTGTAACGATACCACCTATTCAATCCTGGGCGTCGTTATGGCCGGCATCCTGGATCCGGCGGCCCGCGATGAAGTGATGAAACATCCCGACAAGCCGCATTATATACAGTTTGCACGGGACGGGTATCAGAACCTGTCGGCCACCTTTATCCTGCAAGACACTTTGGGTATTGCCCGGAGAATGCTCTCCGGCAAGATTGTCTTGATCGGGGACACGAATGACGCAAGCGACCAGTATCCAACCCCGACGAAAATCCGCATGTCCGGCGTGGAAATCCACGCCAACATCCTGAACAGCATCCTGAGCCGGAACTGGCCCAGGGCTATGGGAAAGATTCCCGCCTGGATTCTGGCTTTCATCGGCGTCTTCCTCCTGCTGCCCCTGCTACGCCTCATCAGGAAGAATGAATGGCTTTCCATCTTTTCCGGGGTTATTCAGGCCCTGCTCATCATTCTTCTCGTCTTTGTCAGCTACTGGATTTTTGTCCGATTCAACTACTACGTGAATTCCATTTACCTCCTCCTGGGAATCGGTTTCTCGGGGATGGCGGAGTCCCTGTACCGTAAAATCACAAAGAAATGAACCCTTTTTATAGAATTACCTGCCTGGCAGCCCTGTTTTCCTCAGTGATTCTGTCAGCCCAGAACAAAACGTTTATCGCCGTATCAAAGACCGGCGACTGCTCCATCCTGAACAAGGGGGAATGGGTAGAACTCAAGGTGGGAACGCAGCTGACAGAGCAATCGGTCTTGCGGAATTCCGGCCAGCCGGAAGCGGAGATTCAGCTGATGGGGCTGGAAACCGGGGACTGCTACAAGGTGTCCATCCTGCACGACACATTCGAACTCCGCACGCTCTTCGAGGCCCCGGAAGCCGAATTTCGGAACGGGACGGCGGCTAAATATGTCCGTTATATATTCCAAACAGCCCTGGAATCCAGTTCCGACACGCACATCATCCGCACCTTTACCGGAGCGACGCAGCGGGGGGATTCGCTTCACTTCAAGAAAGCCCTCCTCAATCTGAAATTCACCCTCGGCCGTGGACAAGCTTTCTCGCTCGAGGCCCTGAAGACCTTCCCCTCCGACTATCCGGTTAAGGCGGAAGTCATCCCTTCCGGAGTCATCCTGGACAACGGGGCCGACATTCCCCTTCATTTCATCCTGTTCACCACGCAGGATTCTCCGGACGGAATACTTCTGAATCCGGTTTTCGGGAAAGATACCGTCATTTGTGTTCCTGCCCGGACGCAACGCTTCCTCGCAGAATCGGTTCCGGGAGATGCGACCCTGCTGCTGATTGCCTATGAAACCCCGCTGGATCCCGAGAACCTACAAAACGCCCTCTATGAGGAAAGCGGCGTTCAGAAGGTGGGGACCGTTACAAAGGTGGGCGTATTCAGTACGTTTTGATTACTTCGGCCACGCTGGCTCCCACAATCTCCTTGTTGGTGGCGACTGAGGTTATGGCCGCCGGAAGGTTCTTGCTGATGGAATCATAGAGATAGTCCGTGAAGGCGCTCACCTTCCCGGTGACCTCCTTTACGGTAACCTCGATGTCGAATTCTCCCGTCCCCCAGCACGGAACGTATTTATCGCCGTTTTTGTAAGCGCTGTAAGAGCGCGGAACAAAGAAACTGTATCCGGAAATCAGGTCCTTGGCCGATTCTCCTCCTACGCTATAAAGGGGGGCCGATTTGTCATATTTCAGACCGGAGAGCGCAATGCGGAAGGCACCCAGTTCCTGATTGCTGTGAATGGTCAGGTTCTCATCCATCCAGGTAGCCTTGAAAACGATGTTGATCTCGAGGGAAACGCGCTTGTCGGCCTTGTACTTTGCGTGAATCCTGCTTAAATCGAGGCTCAGGGAGTCCAGCTGCAACGTGAAGCGGTGATTGGTAATGAAATCCGTAAGCTGGTCTTTCGGCAGGCTGCAAGAGAGGAAAAGAGCCTGGGAGGCACTTCCGTCGGCATCCACCATATCGCGGGACAGGCTTACGCCGCTGAACTGCATTCCGCTGGGATCCAGGGGCCCCGACATAGAGGGAGCGCTGTAGAAATGGTCCCGGCACACGGGGGCCGTCCATTCGCTGCTGTAGCGGTCCTTCAACTTGGTAAAGCCTTTGGTAAGCGCCCGCGTCCCGGCCTGGGCGGCGATGTCAATGCCGATGGTCAGGAGGCCCCGGTTCTCCTGCGCCAGTTCCCGCTGGCTGCGTTCCAGCAGCAGCGGCATTTCCCGGCTGCGCAGGATATTCACATACACCTGCTCGTGCTGAGCCAGGGCAGGAAGGGCGGTTAACAGAGGCAAAAGCGCCAGAAAAAGAAAACGTTTCATTATCAATAGTTGTTGGAGAAAAGCTGGAAACCGATTTTAACGAAGAAAACAGACCCTCCCGCAGTATCACCCAAAGTGGAAGAGGTATACTGATATCTTTTATAATAGCTTAGCTTGTCCAAATTAAATGGTTCTGTCCAACACAGTCTCTTCCCAACGGCAATTTTTAAACGCCAGAAGGCAAACCCGATTTCATAGAAACCAAAATACACGACTGGCGTGAGGCAGTCCGAGCCCAGTGGCGCGTAAACAGGGTCGGCATTCTGGAAAGAAGTCCCGTGGAAAAGGACGGCACACCCCATTCCGGCTTTGTATGAAAGATAGTAGCCGTCCATAGCAATATGGATGTCCGGGACCACCCTGAATGCATTCATCGACGGATGCATCCCGCTCCAGGTCGAGGACGCCTCATAGATTTCTTTCTGCACGCCCAACCCGACTCCGGCCGTAAAAGGGTAGAGAAAAGGGGTTGGACCGCGCAAATCGAATGATAAACCGAAGCAATGCGCCCGGCTGTTGGACAGATACAGATTGCTGTAACCCTCGTTGTTGTAAAGAGGAGGATCGTTGAAGACGTACTGATAATTGACCGAGAACTCGTACAGGAAAGGGGTGCGGCTGCTCTGACCGATGGGCATAAGTTCCTCGGGCACCTCTTCCCTGGCCTGTGCATAGGCGGGGAGAAGGACCACAGCCCATAAAAAGCATATTGGAATCAGTGTTTTTCCAAGAAGCCGACGCATAACAATTACAAATGTAGTTATTTTATTTATCTTTGTATCAATGTATTTGCGTCGCATCATAGTTTCCCTGTTACTTCTCCTGCTTTTCCTGCCGGGACGGGCACAGGATTCTTCCCTGGAGCGGGCCAGGCAATATCTGGAGCGGGCCGTCAATGAACCGGACTCTCTGGATGCCGTGTTTTTTTATAGAAACGCTTTGGATTGTTACTGGGAAAGCATCCGGACAATGCCAGAGAAGGTCTCGAACCGGGACTATTGGGATGCCGCAACGGCAGCCGTCAGCATCGGAAGCCGCGATACACTTACCATTCTGGTCCGTACAGCCCTGGACCGTACCGTTTCCAGTGACGGGGTCGTCAGCGAAGCCTATGCAAAAGCCCTGCAGGAAGTAGCCCGAAAATGCCTGCTGGCCGGAGATCTCCGTCAAGCATGGCGGTTTTTGAAACGCAGCGACAAACTGTTCAAGAAGGTGGAGACGGGCCCTTATGATGGACGCGACATCGCGCTA
>CACZSC010000139.1 GCA_902783755.1 uncultured Ruminococcus sp.
GACTGAGTCGCTCAATTCCGCAGGGATGAAATCCGCCCTGAGGATCGGTCCCCTGAGAACAGCTGCCGCTTCCCGGGAACTGACCTTCGGGAATGCCTTCTCGACGATGTCTTTTCTGCATTTATCGTAGTTTCTGCCTTCATACGCGGGGTCTATGAGCACAGACAGGATATCGGCAAGCACCCGGTCGTCGGAAATTCTTCCGGCCGCCTCAAGCCTGACATCGTTTCTTGCGCTGTAATCAAGCACGAGTTTCCCGAGTTTTTCTTGACTTTTTATCCTGTTGAGTCCCCTCATGGCGACGCTTCTGATGGAGCTGTTCGAAGATGGAAATATAAGCCACATACTCTGTCCTTCCCTGACGTTCTGTCTGTAATGCTGTGATGTTTCCCGAAAACCTTCCCTCTTAGACCTGCCGGGCAATTTCGTTATCCGGTTTCAGCAAAGTCCTCGTGAAAGTTGCTATACAAGTCTATTATCCCTTAGAATACCGGTTTCTTTTGTTATAGCTTCAGGACAGCGACGATCTCGTCCCCGCACATCTCACCTGTCTCCTCGAATCCGAAGGAGGCGTACAGCTTTTTCGCGATCTCGTTCTCGGGCTCGTAGGATAACCAGCAGAGATCCGCCTTCCCGCAGGGCCAGGTCCTTATGAACTCGATCGCCTGTCTCAGGGCCTCCCTGCCGTATCCCCGTCCCTGATACCGCTTGTCAATCATGAAGCGCCAGATCTGATAGCTGTCCTTTTCCATGCTCACACCGTCCTGGTCCGCGCTCTCCCCGTAGGCAAGCTGGATGAATCCGACCAGTTTTTTGTCATTGTATATTGCGAACGGGAACACATGTCCCCCGTTTATATGAGTCATATAGGCTTCCGCAACGCTGTAGCAGTTGCTGGCGACAAAGTCGTACTGATCCCTTTTGGGCCTCAGATCGAAAACGTCGTCGAAATTGTCATAAGTCAATTTTTCGAGATGTACCATGTTTTGTCCTCCAAAAGTCTTTTGCTTATTTTAACGCGGTAACGCCTGGCCTTCCACGGTTAATGCGTTTCAGTATCATTTTGATCATATTTCGGGCCAAATGTCACCAAAAATACGAGATTTGGCCCGCTATCGGTTGTTTTTCACTCAAATTTGAGGTAACTAACAGTGCCGAATCGGCAGTATTTCCAAGGGTTTGCGGCATATGTACGGCTGACAAGCGGGATAACGGGCCAAATCTATGCTTTTTTACCCACATTTGGCCCGGTATCGAAACTCAGGATTCAGCAGATCAGTACTGCACGGCATGGAGAACCGTCCGCGCCGGCCAGGTTCAGTGGTGCGGCGTTCAGGAAGTAAACTCCTTCACGGACTTTTTCCAGGCGTATCCCCTCAAGCAGCACGACACCGGCTTGCAGCAGTATGAGATGCACTTCCATCGGTTCGTCTTCGGGTCCCACGCTCATGGATTCATTCCCCAGCAGAAGGATCCTGTTCGATGCAAACACTCCTGCAGCTTCCGGAGAGACCACTGCCGTTCCCTTTATAAGGATCCTCTTTGCCGCTTCCGGGTCCGCTCTTTTCGCTTTTTCGAGGATATCTGCTGCATCCCCGCCCGAGACGGTTCCATCAAGTTCCGCGACATAAGCCTTTCCCACAAACGTTTCCAGGCTTATCTCGTCGATGGTCCTGCCGTCTTTGAGAAAATGGAACGGGGCGTCCACGTGGGTCCCGCTGTGGGCGCACATGCTGAAGGCCGTAAGGTTGAACAGGTCGCCCTTCTCCGTAGAACAGAGCATCTCTCTTTCCGGCGCGGGGTCCCCGGGATATACCCGGCAGCTGAAGACCTCCTGTGAAATATCAAATATCTCCATCTTTTTTTCTCCTATGCGGGTGTTGGTCCTGCAATATCTGTTTCCGGAAAACCGCAATCTAGCGTACCAGTTCGCCTTCGAAATACTGCTCCTGGAAACGTATGGTCTCAAGGATCTCATCATCTGAACAGTCAGAACCGTCCGTTGTCACTATCCATTTATCTTCTTTATCATTGAACCGGTGGTAGACTGCAATTACCCTGCCTTCGAACGAACCGACCGGCTCATCCACGCCAAGGACATAGACGTCCTGCTCCTCCCCGTCCCCGGCAATGATCCCGTCAGCGTACCCGTAGTTCACCGGATAGATCATATCCGGATGCTCCGGATGCGCGGAGCCCAGTGGACGGTCTACAGTTCCTTTCACTGTCGATCCGATGATGAAGTTTTTTATGAGCCAGTGATCTGCCTCCGGTCTGGAACCGAAGGTGATGACGCGTTTTTCGGGATATCTGCCGAACAGTTCCAGAAGCTTCGGCTTATTATCCTTTCTGTACTTTCTGACGAGCTCCTCCAGTTCGGGATCGGGCCTGTTCTCCGTCCAGGGGATGTCTGCCCTTTTCTTTCCGATCCTTTCCGCTATTCCCTTGAGGCAGATTTCCTCTCCGAAATCAAGGAAGATCACCGTATCACAGGCAGCTATCCGTTTCTCGTAAGTCCGGCTGTAGTCGCCGTCGATGATCCAGCTGTCCC
>CACZSC010000140.1 GCA_902783755.1 uncultured Ruminococcus sp.
GACAAGTTCGTGGTCATGGCCGCGATGCTGGGCATCATGGTAAGATATGACTGGATCAGGCCTGTGTTCGTGTGGGCGTTCGCCATAGTCATTTTCCGCGAACTGGCCGTGACTTCCATGAGACTCATAGTCTCCAACAAGGCAGGCATAGTGGTGGCAGCGGCATGGCTGGGGAAGGTCAAGACCACGCTCCAGATGATATGTATCCTCACCATTGTTCTTGAACCCGTGATCTTCGGGTGGTTCCCGCCCTCAAGAGACTGGCACATCCTGTCATATATCACCACCGCAGCCATGGCGGTCATGACGGTCTGGTCGGGCATCGACTATCTCAGGACATACTGGAAATACATCGGTACCGACAGATGAACAAGAAACTGTACAGCGTAGAATACGGGAAACGGAACAGCGAGCATTTCGCCAGAGTATCCGGCATAAGCTGTTTCTCAGTGAAGAAGACTTTCGACTGCGGGCAGGCGTTCAGGTTCGAGCCGGATGATCCGGACGGGATGAGCTTTTCCGGAAAGGCTTTCGGGAGGGACATAAGGTTTCTCCAGGAAGACGAGAAGACCGTTTCCATCATCGGGACGGGCGAGGATGACTTCGAGAACATCTGGAGACGGTATCTGGTCCTCGACGAAGACTACGAGGAGGCAAACCGGTGCATCGTGGCCGCTATGGGCTCCGAGCACGCGAGGGAAGTCATGTCAGATGCCGTCAGGTGCGGGACCGGCATCAGGATACTCAGACAGGATCCCTTCGAAGCTCTTATTTCGTTCATCATATCCCAGAACAACAACATACCGAGAATAAAGAAAATAATAACGGCCCTGTGCGGGACCTACGGTAAGGACGGGGCATTTCCGACACCGGAAGCACTCGTAGGCGCGGGAGTGGACGGCCTGTTCGCTCTGAGGACCGGGTTCAGGGCTGCGTATATATACGATGCAGCGAAAAAAGTGCTGGACGGGGAAATCTCCCTGAAACACATAGAAGAGTCTGATGACTACGACGAGTGTACGAGGATCCTCTGCTCGATAAAGGGAGTAGGCCCGAAAGTCAGCTCATGCGCCCTTCTTTACGGATTCGGGAAGACCGAAGCATTCCCCATAGACGTCTGGATGAAGAGATCCCTTGATAGGCATTTCCCGGAAGGATTCGAACCGGGAAGACTCGGCAGATACGCAGGCATAGCCCAGCAGTACCTTTTCTATTACGAAAGATGGCTGGGCGGCGGACAGGAAAGTTAGAGGTATACAGCAGTGGAACAGATCTATACAATTCCCGTGAACGAAGCTTTTGAAAGCGTCCAGCATGACAGCGGTTGCAAATGCCCGTTCTGCCTCCTGTACAACAAACTTGAGGCTAACGAGCTGGACCTTATACTCGGCGCGTCAATGATGGAACCTGATGTCAGGGTGAAGACAAATGAGCTCGGCTTCTGCGACCAGCATCTCCAGATGATGTTTGAAGGCGGCAAAAGATTGCCACTGGCTCTTATCCTGGAAAGCCACCTCGACCATGTGGCGGACTCAATAGACGGGAGCCTGAACTCGCTGCTGATCTCAAAAACCGGCGAAGCAGCTGCAAAAAAACTGGAAAAGCTGGAACACAGCTGCTACATCTGCGGCAGGATCGAATACAATTTCAGGAACATGATCGAAACGGCAGCTCTGTTGTGGGAGCAGGATGAGGCGTTCAGAGACAAAGTCAGGGCGGTACCACATTTCTGCCTGAAGCATTTCGGCAGGTTCGTCCAGGCCGGAAAAGAAAGACTTTCCAGAAAGGAATTCCAGGATTTCTACACAACGGTATACGGGGTAGAGAAGGCGTATTTCGACAAGCTGAGGGGCGACGTGAGCTTCTTCTGCAAGAAGTTTGACTACAGATATGCCGAAGAGCCCTGGGGAGACGCGAAGGATGCTCCTGAAAGAGCGAAGAAATTCCTGTGCGGAGAACTTCATGTCCAGGAAAAAGAAAGGAAGCCCTCGGACGGGCTCACCTGAGGAACAGAACAAAAAGAGACCTGTGAACGGAATCACAGGCCTTTTTTGCGTGCAGAGCTATGCGTTACATCTCTAGTCGGAAGTCAGCATCCGTATGTGCTTTCCGATGTGTCTCTCAAGGAAAGCATAGTACAGATCTTCATTTTCAAACATACAGCGGAAGAATTCTTTTCTGAACCATTCGTTTTCCAGCAGCAGGCCGTAAGCGATATGGATGGTCTGCCTGGATGCAGGCAGATTCAGATATTCGGGCAGGTATGCGTCGTTCTGAAGATCTATGTCGGGGATCTCAGATACGTTGGTAGACACGTGGTAGTACTTTTCGGCTTCCGGACGGTGCTCGATGGCGTACTTGTGCGCTTTTCTGTAAAGGGAAGGATCGACCTCGGAAACTACCCTCATGGCTTCGAGCCAGTTGGTTCCGGCCGTCTTGACGTGAACGTTGCCTTTCGTGACCCTGGCGACCGTCGAGAACACTGCAAACTTGTCGGAGCCGGAATGCAAAGACAGCTTATATCCGAAGTGCTCCGCGATCTCCTGATGGACTCTGAAGTCTCTTTCAAAGGCCGTAAGATTGCCGGCATATTCGATGCCTTTTTCAAACTGTCCCGTAAAGTGAGGCGCGCAGCTTATCGGCGTGATCCCGGCGTTGTGGAGTTCGTTTCCGATGATGAAATGTTCAGCGGGAGTTGTGATCGTAAGGGTCTCGTCGATTGAGAGCTCGAAATCCACATCCACGGTCTTTATCTCGTCGATGTACTTGTAGCATTCTATGGCGTGGTCCACCGCTTTCCAGAACACTATCACGAATCTTCTGAGTTCCGGTTCATCCACTCGCCCCAGAATCGGAAGATCCTTGCCAAGGTACGTGTTCTCATAGTGTTCCCTTACATCCCGGGGAAGCTCGGAATACGCTGCGTTGACTTCATCGTCGGTGAACTTTGCGGCTTTCGTATTGATCTTCTCGGAACAGTCCAGGGTGACCATCGTGCAGCCGGATTCCAGAGCATACTTGATCTCGTCCTTTGTTTTCAGATGATCGCCGTCAGCTCCGAATCCGCTTTTGTATCCTTCCTGGAACACATTGAACGAAGCCGCGCTTATGACGTCGCGGAACGTTCTGTGGGTCAGGTTCAGCTCCCTTATGGACTGCTGAGCGAACACAGGGTAAATATCATGACCTCTGAGAGCTCTTATATGTCCGGGGGTGGCTAGCCCCAGGCGGTCCCCCAGCCCCATCGTGAACGCGTGTCCCTTGTGGCTTTTCGGTCTGGTGTACGGGAAAAGCGTCTGCAGCGCTTCGGCGTTCTCGTTGGTCAGAGGGCACAGAAGAAATCCGTTTTCCAGGCTGCCTTTGAAAAGATCCGCCTTTGGGCCGGCGACCGCAAGAAGCTTTTCATTGCTGTTTCTGACCATGGCGCATGCCGTGCCTTCTGCTTCGTCAACTGAGTTCTCATAAACGAAAAGGTCTGTTTTCGCGAGTATTTTCTTAAGAGTTTCCTTCATTGTGATTGTCCTCCGAGCCTATTCTTCAAATTTTTCCCTGTTGATCCAGAGCCCCAGGGCGGGATTGGGAATGAAATATACTTCTTCACCGTCTACGGTGTTCATGCCGTAGGACAGTTTTTTCGGATCGTACTTCCTTGCCATGGTATCGTAATCGGCAGATCCGAAGCCGACGCCTTCGATCTCTTCGCGGGAGATGTTCTTTACAGCATACGTTATGTTGAACCTTCCGTCGGATGAGCCGTGTATGAGATGCGCCGCTGCACCCATGTTTGCACGGAGATCTTCGTTTTCCGGCTTTCTGAATTCCTCGAGGGTGTGGATCCTGCCCCGGTACCCGTATTTTCTTATGAGGCCGTCGACTATGTCGTCTTCTCCGAACCGTTCGACTCCCGGAGCAAGGATTATCAGGTCTCCTCCATCTGCCATGGCCATTCTGGTGCGGTATACTGCCTTGTTGCCGAGCCAGGTGCTCTTGAATTCAGAAGGATCGAGATACACGACGCATTTTTTAAGACCATGGGGAACGAAGTCGATGTTCTTTTCCTGGGCCAGCTTTACAGCATTGGTCAGACAGTCGCGGCCTTCCCCGATGAAAAGGCCGTGGGTGCGGATCTTTCCTCCGGGAGCGGTCGTCACGGTCAGAACGAACAGGATGGGTCTTTTGCTGAGAAAATGCTCCATGCCGTAGTCAAACAGTTTTCTGACAGGAGTGAAATCCTTCCCCATCATGCGTTCCATGCCGTATACGGCGCCTATCATGTGGGATTTGTTGATCATGTCGGATCCGCCGACACCGACGAAGAGGTTCTTTGCATGGTTGGACATTCCGATGACTTCATGGGGGACGACCTGCCCCGGAGAGATGATCAGGTCATAGCTTTCGTCCATGACGCGTCTGTTGATCTCCACGCTCACAGGATCTGTCCACAGCCCCTCTGTGATCTCCTTCACGAAATCCGTAGGAACTTCACCGAGTTTTATAACGTCTGTCCTCCAGTTGTGGACCAGCATCTTTTCATAGGGGATATCGCCGAACATCGCATTCCACTGGCTTTCAGTCACTGCCACGTGGGTTCCCAGTGCCGGCAGGATATCCACCTGAACTCCCATTTTCACTAGCTCGTGATAATATACGTTCGTTATGTAACCCGCATTTGAGTGGAAACGCGTGAAGTCAGGGGGGAGTATCAGCACTTTCCTGAGTTTCCTGTTTTTCAGGCTCTCAGTGAGAGCTGAACGTATATCTTTTTTCGACAGGCCCGCGGCCGTCTTTGCCCTGAGGTAAATATCATCCATCTGTTCTATTCTCCCAAAGGAAATGGCTTATGGCTTGTGCCACGCCGTCGTTGTCGCAGGTGTCCGTCACGTAGTCGGCCCTGCTTTTTACGTAGTCTGAGGCGTTGTCCATGGCGACCCCGAGCCCGGCGCATATTATCATGGGGAGGTCATTGAGACCGTCGCCGAAGCTCATGACCTGCGCGGGACCGAAGCCGAGTTTTCTCGACAGGCGCCTTACTGCGTTGCCCTTGTTGGCGTTTTTGTGGTTGATCTCGATATTGTTCGATACGGCCGATGTAAATGCTTCATCGGGGAAACGTTCCGAGAGGTCTCTGATGAGTTCTTCGCGGAGAGACGGATCCCTGAAGAAGAACTGGATTTTCTGAACGCTGTGCTTTTTCTCCCTCACGAAGGCCTTGAGCTCGTCCACGGGTTCTCTCAGTTCGTGAAGCATCTTCCGGTAGTGTTCGTTTGGGGCAAATTCGTCGATCTTTTCCTTAAGAGCACGTGTCATCCAGGCTCTGTTGTCCATGAAGCAGTCATAGATGACATCAAGAGTGTCAAGGTGTTCCATGATCTTCAGGGCATGATCCCATTTCATTTCCGCCCGGTAGAGGACTTTATCCGTCTCCGTATCAAGGACGCAGGCGCCGTTTATCAGTATGGCGTAACGGACGAACGGCAGGGAACGTATGACATCTGGCATCGCGTTGTAGAATCTTCCGGTGGTGGGCACTATGTGGATGCCCTCCGATGCTGCCCTTTCGAGAGCGGCCCGGTTGGTTTCGGAAAGACGCTTCTCCGAATCGAGCAGGGTGCCGTCAAGGTCAAGAGCTATCAGTCTGATGTCACGCATTGTAGGTCGATGCCGCGGTGTTCCCGCCGTGTCCCGTCCAGTTCGTGTGGAAGAACTGGCCTCTGGGCGAATCCAGTCTTTCGTACGTATGGGCGCCGAAATAGTCTCTCTGGGCCTGCAGGAGGTTTGCGGGAAGACGTTCGGTGGTATATCCGTCGAAGTAGCTGAGCGCCGAGGTCATCGCGGGAGCCGGCACGCCGTATTCGAGAGCTGTTGCGGCGACTTTACGCCACGCCGGTACGAGTTTTTCTATGGTTTCCTTGAAATACGGGTCGAGAAGCAGATTCTTCAGTTCGGGATCCCTGTCGTATGCTTCCTTGATCTTTCCGAGGAAGACGGAGCGGATGATGCAGCCGCCTCTCCACATGAGGGCGATTCCGCCGTAGTTGAGGTTCCAGCCATAATGCTCGGCGGCGGTGCGCATGAGGGTATAGCCCTGGGCGTATGAAATGATCTTGGAGGCGAACAGTGCCTGACGGATGGATTCTATGAATTCTTTCCGGTCTCCCCTGAACTCGGGTATGGTCCTCTTGAACGTGTCCGCGGCGACTACCCTTTCCTCCTTCATTGCAGACAGGCAGCGGGCAAACACGGCCTCACCGATAAGGGTGAGCGGCACGCCCTCGTCGAGAGCAGCGATGCCAGTCCATTTGCCGGTCCCTTTCTGGCCCGCCGTGTCAAGGATGTTCTCCACGAGAGGGGAGCCGTCCGTGTCCTTGTATCCGAGGATATCGCGGGTTATCTCTATAAGGTAGGAGTCGAGCTCGGTCTTGTTCCATTCGGTGAATATCCCGTGCATCTCGTCAGCAGACAGCCCGAGAAGATCTCTCATGAGCTGGTATGCTTCGCATATAAGCTGCATGTCGCCGTACTCGATCCCGTTATGGACCATTTTCACGAAATGGCCTGCTCCATTCTCCCCGACCCAGTCACAGCAGGGGGATCCGTCCTCAACTTTTGCACAGATAGCCTGAAAGATCGGTTTTACATACGGCCATGCCGCCGGGGATCCGCCGGGCATCATGGAGGGGCCTTTGAGAGCTCCTTCCTCACCGCCTGAAACGCCTGTGCCTATATACAGCTTGCCTTTCGACTCGACATATGCTGTCCTGCGTATGGTGTCAGGGAAGTGAGAGTTGCCTCCGTCAACGATTATATCCCCGTCCTCAAGGAGCGGAAGGAGCTGTTCGATCATGCTGTCGACCGCCTCGCCCGCCTTGACCATCATGAACACTTTGCGCGGCTTTGCCAGGTTTGCAATCAGTTCTTCGAGACTGTGGCATCCGATTATGTTCTTGCCCTGAGCCCTTCCGCTGATGAAAGCGTCGACTTTCGATGTCGTACGGTTGAAGACTGCTACCGTGAATCCTTTGGATTCCATGTTCATTACCAGATTCTCGCCCATAACGGCGAGTCCTATGAGACCTATGTCAGCTTTTTTCATGATATTTCTCCTATCTCTGTACTCTTGCGTTTCCCTTGTATATGTCCCAGACCTGTTTTTCATCGACAGGTTCCGCGTAGTCGTTGAGGCTGGACGCGGCGAGGGCACCGCACGCCCATCCGAACTGAAGCCACTGTTCAGCCGGCCATCCGTTGAGGAAGGCGTAAAGCAGTCCGCCGGAGAAACCGTCCCCGCCGCCGATGCGGTCAAGGACCTGGATCGGCCTGGGCTCTTCCACGTACCATTCACCGCCGGTCCAGAGGATCGCGCCCCACAGGTGCTCATTGGCCGAAACGACCTGACGCAGTGTCGTCGCGTATGCGGTAGCCTGAGGATACCTGATCCTGACCTGCTCTATCATTGCCTTGAATCTTTCGATCTTGCTGCCAAGTTCGCGTCCGCCGGATTCCGGCCCCTGGAACCCGAGGCAAAGCTGGAAGTCCTCTTCGTTGCCTATCAGGATGTCGGCTATTGAGGCGATCTCATGGAACGCTTCAGCAAGCTCCTGTTCTCTTCCTTTCCAGAACGTTGCCCGGTAGTTCAGATCGAAGCTCACGAGAGTACCGTATCTCTTTGCGGCTTTTGCTATTTCGAGGCAGGCCTCCGTGGTGTCCCGGCTCATGGCTGCGATTAGGCCGGAGAGGTGAAGGATCCCGACGCCTTCCTCACCGAAGATCCGGTCAAGGTCGAAGTCGGAGGCCGACAGCGTACGGCCCACTTCGCCGGCTCTGTCGTTCCAGACCCTGGGTGCTCTCAGGCCGAAGCCGGAGTCCGCGATATTGAACTGATGACGGTACCCCCACGGCCCGCCCTGGGGAACGTCCAGTCCCTCGAACCTGATGTTTCTCGCTCTCAACTGGGCCTTTATGAAAGCTGCCATGGGGCTGCCTTCAACGAATTTCGTCAGTACGAGGCATTCCCTGCCGAGAGAGGAGGAGACGTTCAGCACGTTGCTCTCCGCCGAGGTCGCCTGAAGATAGAAAAGATTGCTGTTGTGGACGGCCATCCTGTCCTGAGGAGTGATGCGCAGGCCCATGCTGGTGGGTGATGCTATGGCGTATTTGAATTTTCTCTGTTCCATTTTATTTTTCTCCTTTCCAGATCAGACTCCCGAATACGCGGAGAATCCGCCGTCGATCGGGATGGTCACACCGGTTATGAAGCTTGCGGCTTCGTTGTTGAGCAGAAACAGTACCGTGCCGTAGAGTTCCTTGTCGCTGTCTCCGAACCTTCCCATGGGCGTGGCAGCCAGGATCTTTTCGGTGCGCTTGGTGGGCGTGCCGTCGGGATTGAACAGCAGGGCATAGTTCTGCTTGCCCACGAAGAATCCGGGGGCTATGGCGTTCACCCGGATTCCGACTTTGGAGAAGTGGACCGCCAGCCACTGTGTGAAGTTGCTGATGGCCGCCTTTGCACCGGAATATGCCGGGATCTTGGTAAGAGGCGTGTATGCGTTCATGGAGCTGATGTTCAGGATGTTGCATCCTTCTCTTCCGACCATCTGGCGGGCAAAGGCCTGAGTCGGGATGAGTGCTCCGAGAAAATTGAGATTGAAAACGAACTCGATGCCGGATTTGTCAAGATCGAAAAAGCTCTTGGTGTCCCCGTTGATGTCGCCCGGTTCAAAATATTCCTTGTCAGTGGTGGCACGGGGACTGTTCCCTCCCGCTCCGTTGAGAAGGATGTCGCAGGGACCGAAATCTGCCTGCACTTCATCGGCTACCGCATAGCATATGTCCTTGTCAAGCACGTTGCAGCTGTATGCCTTTGCGATGCCTCCCTCTTCTGTGATTCCGTCCGCTACTTTCTGCGCGGCCTCAAGGTTCAGATCGAGCAGCGCGACTTTGGCCCCAGCTCTTGCGAGGACTTTGGAAAACGTGGAGCAGAGAACTCCGCCCGCTCCTGTGACCACGGCTACTTTTCCGGTCAGGTCGGTGTTGATGACATTGCGTTCCATATAATTGTCTCCTGTTGATTGATATATTTGACATTTAGTATTTTAGTTAAATATATGTGAGGATTCTATTGTTTTGCTTGTTGCATACATTGCAAAAGTTGTTGTATAATATGGGTGAAAATGTCCGGAGGAAAAAACAGTGAAAAAAAGGATCACTTCAAAATTCAATTCGAGACAGTACATGTTGTCGGAGGACTTCGAGGTATTCTATTACTCCGACCTGCATTTCCACAGCATAAACCTTCACACTCACGATTACTATGAACTCTATTTCTTTGAAGAAGGATCAGTCGAGATGGAGATAGGGGGAGATTCCTATCCGCTCCGCCACGGCGATGTGATACTCATCCCGCCCGGGATACGGCACAGGGCGGTGCTTACCGACCCTGATGTGACCTACAGGAGATTCGTCTTCTGGCAGAGCAGGAATTTCGCGAAAGCCATGGAGGAGCAATCCCCTGATTTCGGATACATCATCGGGAAAGCGGAAACAGAGGAGAAATACGTTTATCACACCGATGCCCTGACGTTCAACTCGCTGAAGTCGAAGCTCTTTACGCTGCTGGACGAGCTCGGGGCCGACAGGTACGGCAAGCAGACACAGGTCAGCATATATATCCAGGATCTGCTCCTGACGCTGAACCGGCATATTTACGAACAGGACCGCAGCAGGAGCGTCAAGGAGAACCGGGGCAGATATGAGGAGATAACCGGATATATAGATCTTCACCTGGACGAGGAGCTTTCCCTTGACAGGCTGGCGCGGGAGTTTTTCCTCAGCAAGTACTATCTTGTCCATCTGTTCCAGGACAGCACCGGGCTCTCCGTGCACCAGTACATCATAAAGAAAAGGCTTGAGGCGTGCTGCGATTCGATGCTCAACGGGGCTTCCGTGAGCGAAGCCTACAGACAGTGGGGGTTCGGGGACTATTCCGCGTTCTACAGGGCGTTCAGAAAAGAATACGGGATGCCTCCGTCATCTTTCCTGGAACTGCACAGAATGTAAAAATGCGGGTTGTGGAAAACGTCAGCTGATGGTATAATCGGGACAGGAACACAGAAAGGAGGATCTGCGGATGGCAAAGTGCTACAACTGCGGGACGGATATCCCGGAAGACGACAAGACTCTTCTGTGCGAAAAATGCAAGAAGATCATACTGCCGTTCGTGAAACTTACAGAAGCATCGACATCTTCTTCGGTAAGGCGTCTGATCTCGAATGAGAAGAACCTGAGAAGAATGGGAGTTACGGACGCAGGCATGGATTATCTTTTCTCGGTCTGTGAGAAAGCGGATCAGAGAAAATCACAGCAGAGGCTGGAGGTAAATCTTGCGGCTTCTGAAAGGAAACACGAACACAGAGCTGCGGAAAAGGCCGCGGAACCTCCGAAAACCAGAAAACAGATCCTGGCGGACATGGAGCTTCCGGAAGACGAGCCCATCCGGTACTGCAGAAAGAGATACGGAGGACTCATCACAGCCGCCGAAGTACTGCTGATCCTCGTGGCGCTGGGGTTGGCGGGCTGGTTCATATACCGCCTTGTGACTGCCGGGGAATGGGAGATACCGTCGATCTTAGGCGCGGCGGGATTCGGCCTCGGAGCCTATCTTGCGTCGGTCATGAGAAAGATACATCACGATCTGCATGAGCTCAAAAACAGATTCAGATAAAAGAAAAAGAAAAGGAGGAAGAGAAATGGAAATGAGATTTTTCCGCTGCGCGCACTGCGGACAGATCATCGCGATCGTCAAGGGAACGGGCGTCCCGGTCATTTGCTGCGGGGAGCCCATGAAGGAAATAATCCCGGGCAC
>CACZSC010000141.1 GCA_902783755.1 uncultured Ruminococcus sp.
CTCATGCTGCTGTCATCCTGCAGCGAGGTGAACCCGGGGCCGAAGAATGAAACCGAAGACACTCCCGACTCGGTGGTACAGCCGGATACGGCGTCGGACACTGATACACAGGAACCGGATACGGACACGGATGAAACGGAGCCGGCAGTTGTATCCATACCCGAAGAGGATTTCTTCGAGGATCTGGGCAGAGTAAAGGTGCTGAAAGGGCTTGACTTTGTGCCCCACGGCCTTACAAATTCAGACAACGGCTGCGTGGTCGCCTACAGGGAAGAAGGGACTTCCATAAGGCTGGCGTATATCGATTTTGAAAACAGGACCCTCACTCAGGGAACTGTAGACCTGGGGGAGACAGTCCCGGGAGGACTCAGATTTTCCGCAGTCTGTCTTGCAAACGGTTTCGTTGTCATCTCGACGGACGACACCCAAAAGCTGACGGTGACTGACAGGGAACTGAATGTGGTATACGAAGGCGTTTTTGAAGATGTGACCGGGGAAATGGTCTTCGCGGGAAACGGAAGGGTAATGAGCGGGACCGTAAGGTCGGGCCGGGCCTGGGTGGCAACAGTCGGCGCGGACGGCCAGGTGGAGGTCGGCTACTGTGACATACGGTACCCGGGCGGGAAAGACAATGTATATATCAGCGGACATATCTCAGGAGATGAGATGCTTGCGGATTTCTACAGTTCGGAAACATTCGGGGCGCAGAAAGGCATACTCGATATCTCCACAGGCGAGTGCATCACATTTTCGGAAGACCTTGAGGGATTCATGGCCTGCGGCGGATGCATCGTTTCAGTGGACTACATTTCAGGCGAAATAAAGGTGTTCAACCCGGAAACACCCCATGTGGTGACGATTCTCGACACAACGGACTGCGATGTCAGGGACAGCTGGTATCCGGCATGGCCGAAAGGGGACTCTAAATATCTGAGCATGATCCGTTCCGATGAGGAAGATCACAGCCTTGCCGTTATAGATCCCAAGACAGGAGCCGAAGTTTCCCGCCTTTCCTTCGGAGAAGAGGTCACGGGGATTTACCCGGTCGTCGAAGTCGGAGAGCGGGTATGCGTGCTTCTGCAGTATGGTTACGAGGGCGCAGGTGCCGATATTCTCATCGCGGATCTGACCGGCGGTGAAGCTGCGGAAGGCTGGCCTCCTCTGCTCACTGAGGAGAGCGCTGTCGGAAAAAGCGCAAACAACAGAAAAGCGGAAGAGATATACGAAAAGTTCGGTATATCGGTCTATCTCAGAGAAGACGCTGTCAGGTATCTCAACGGCTATGCGGTGCTGCCGTGCTCAGAAGAGACGAAGATATCGGAGACCCTTGATGCTCTGGTGGGGTTTTTCGAGAGATGCCCCGAAGGTTTCATAAGGAATATCGCGGAACAGTATTCGGCATTTGATATATGTCTCGTGGGGCGAATAATCCCTGATACAACGAACAGGAATTCGATCGGAGATGCGTCAGCATTTACTGTGGAGACCGGCGGGATTGAGCTCATAGTCATAAATGCGCTTATGAGCGACAAGGGAAAGACAGTTGCACATGAGTTCTTCCATGCGATAGAGAATACCATTTTCAACATGTCGGTATACGATCCTTCATATTACGGTCTGGAGAATTTCGCGAGATGGGAACAGTTGAACCCTCCCGGATTCGAATACCGTTACATTTATACAGAGGAGGACGGGCGCACTGTTGATTCAGACGCTGAGTACCTGTCCACGGCCTGGTACGAGGGAAGGGAAGACGATATCTATTTCGTGGACGGTTACTGTACCACATATCCGTCAGAGGACAGGGCGAGGATATTTGAGTACATAGCGACCTTCCCCGAAGGGCTCCTGCCTCAGTGGTTCGGCAGGAACATGCTGCTGAAAGCCGAATATCTTTCGGCATGCATAAGGGAAGTGTTCGCAGACGAGAACTGGAATGACGTTTACTGGGAAAAGATGCTGGATCCCGCGCACGATCTGCAGTACTTCAGGGATAATTATCCCCTGTACTGGTACTGACGTCTTTACAACGGTTCCGGGGTTTTGACCGGCACAGAAGGGAGAAAACGCCGATGGCAGGCAGCAGAAGCAAAAAGAGAGTCGAGAAGACACTGTCCAGGCAGCGGGGCAATAAGCAGAAAGCGGCCCAGAAGATTATCGACCGGCAGAAAAAGAAATCCGAAAGCGAGAAGCAGCTGGACAGTCTGGCGCAGCGCAGGACCGCCGCGGCGGGAGACAAGCTGACGGGGGAGTTTTCATACAACAGCAAAGGTTTCGGCTTCGTAAGACCGGATCCAGAATACGGAGTCAGCGACATATTCATTCCTCCCCAGGAAACAAGAGGGGCGATGACAGGGGACAGGGTGACAGTAAAAGTCACGTGGGCTGACAGGCAGGCCGGAAAATGTGAGGGAAGGATAGTAAAAGTCGACGCCGGCTGCGGGACCATAGTGGGGACGCTTGTTAAACTCGGACCGGATTACTATGTCACCCCCGATAACAGCAAATACAAAGTCGAGATAGAGGTCTCGGAATCCAGTGTCCGTGAGACCGGGGCAAAGCCGAAAGACAGAGTCGCTGTGGTCCCGGCCGGGAATGCAGACCACTTCTTCAGAGAAAAGGAAGAGACGATCTTCGGTGACAGGTTTGCGGATGAGTTCGATGATCTTTTTGACGAAGGTTACTACACCAATACCGCCCGCGGAAGGATCCTGAAGGTGCTCGGGAACACTCTGTCAAAAGAAGCGGCCTACGCAGCTGTGCTCATAGAGAACAATATCCGCACGGAATTCGACCTGGAGACCACAGACTTCTGCGAGAAGGTCTCGGGAGAAAAAATATCCTTTTCGGGAAGAACGGACCTGAGGGACCTTCCGATCTTTACCATAGACGGGGCCGGGGCAAAGGATCTCGATGACGCGATCTCGCTTGAGAAAAAAGGAGAGGGATATGTCCTCGGCGTCCATATCGCGGACGTTTCACATTACGTTACCCCCGAATCGCCCGTTGAGGCGGAGGCGAGGAGGAGAGGAACGAGCGTTTACTTTATAGACAGAGTCGTACCCATGCTTCCCGAGACCCTGTCCAACGGGGCATGTTCGCTGGGGGCCGGGGAGGACAAGTACACCATAACCTGCGAGATGGAGTTTGACCGCGGCGGAAACAGACTAGGGACCAGGATATACAGGTCGGTAATAAACAGCAGAGTCAGAGGGGTCTACAGCGAAGTCAACGACATTTTCGAAAAAGGCACAGAGAGCGAGTTTTACGGGAAATACCTTTCAGTCTATGATGAACTTCTCGGGATGAAAGAACTATACCTCATCTTTGCGGAACAGGCGGAAAAACGGGGTGTCATCGAGCTTGAGGACTCCGAGCTGGAGATCGAGGTGGACGAAGACGGCGAACCGGTCGGCGTTTCGAAGAGGGATCGCGGAGAGGGAGAAAGACTCATAGAACAGTTTATGATCCAGGCGAACATCGCGGTCGCATGTACGCTGAAATCAGCGGGCCTTCCCTGTATTTACCGGATACACGGCAGCCCGGCGGATGAAAAGCTCCATGATTTTGCCGTGTTCGTGAACAACATCGGACTTGATATCCGAGGCCTTCCCGATGACCCCGGAAAGGATCCGAAAGGCATGGCGTTCTGGTACAAGAACATACTGGATCAGGCGGACAGGGCCGGTATCGGAGACATCGTTTCATCCATGGCCCTGCGCAGCATGATGAAGGCAAAGTACAGTCCTGTATGTCTGCCGCACTTCGGTATCGGAGCGGAGACATACTGCCACTTCACATCTCCGATCCGCAGGTATCCGGACCTGTTCGTACACTCCGTGCTGAACGAGATGCTGGCAGCGATCCGGGGCAGAAAAAAAGCCGCTGCAGTGCTCAGCGAAGGGTACAAAGCAGAAGAAGCGACGCCCAGAATCAGGTATTTTTCAGATACGTCTCCTGAAAAGGCGGAAATGGCTTCGGACGCTGAACTCAGGGCGCTTGCGGCGGAAAGAAAGATCACAGACATCTATGTTGCGAGATACATGAGCAGCAAGGTGGGAAAGAAATTTGACGTAAAAGTCACGTCCATAATCAAATCCGGCATTTTCGTCCAGACCGGTGAGGGAGTCGAGGGATTCATACCGATCCTGGAGTTCGGATATGCCGTATACGATGAAAAGATGATGACTCTGAAGGCTGGGAAGAAGATGTATAAGCTGGGCACGAACTTTACGGCGGTCCTGAAGGAGGCCGATGTGATCCAGGGCAAGCTTACGTTTGCGCCGGCAAGGAAATAGAGAGCATAGAAAAAGCGGGCCGATTCGCTTCTGAAGCAAAATCTGCCCGCCGTTTTTCTTTGCTTATTTTCCCGGGGGATTCATAACTCTTGAAGAGTTGGCCCACATCGAAACCGCGTAAGCCAGGAGCTCTTCATATTCCTGTTCACAGGTCATGTTGCTGTCCGCGACGTATTCCTCGCTTTCCGATGAAGAACCGGGATCCGAGGACTGCGGTATCTGGGTGCCGGAGACAGTCGTGGCATACTGTTTTGAATTCTTCATCAGTATAGCACTGTTAAGCATGTATAGAGAAATATCCGGGTCGCTGCTGTCCGAATCGGAAGAGACGAAGTCATCGATCTGTACGGCGTTGAGAGTTGCGGAAGCAACTCTGCCTTCCTCTTCTGAGTATTCGGCGAAAGCATCGAAACAGCCTTCGTCTGCGGAGTCGCATGATGCGAAATATGTGTCGGAGGGAACTTCACCGTGGGCTTCGATTCCGCCGTTAGCTGACACGGCGAGCGTTTCAGTCAGTGAATACTGCTGGTCGCGCATTGCCTCCTTTTGGATGCTTTCAGCCTCAAATTCGGCAGGGGAAGCCAAATC
>CACZSC010000142.1 GCA_902783755.1 uncultured Ruminococcus sp.
CTGTAAAGGGAACCGTAGGAGATCCCGTATCTTTTCAGAAGGTCCGACTTTGAGATGTATCCGGAAAGATCAGTCTCATTAGCCATGCGCCTCTCCTTTCGTAACAATGTTACATTGATTCTGGCCATATGTTATCATAACAATGTTACACTGTCAAGGGCTTTTCCGAAAAAATTCCGGATTTTTTGTTTTGAAGAACCGGGAGAGGCGAATTTCCGCTTGCAAGACGACCGTTTTTCGGGTATCATGAGAGACGGAAAACAAATCGATTTTTTCATGCCAAGGGGAGGATCATACTATGGTAAACGTTGCGCTTGCCGGGACATGGCACGTCCATTTCTGGGGATACGCGAATGCGGTGGCGAACAACCCGGACTGCAGGATCACGGCTCTGTGGGATCCGGACGAAAAAACGGGCAGGGAGGCGTCGGAAAAGCTGAAATGCGATTATGAGCCGGATTACGACAGGCTCCTCGCACGGGGGGATGTGGACGCCGTGGTGGTATGCTCGGCGACTGACCTTCACAAGGAGCTGATCATAAAGGCGGCTGAGGCGAAAAAGCACATATTCACCGAGAAGGTGCTGTGCTTCACAAAGGCGGATGCCGAGGAAGCAGCCCGCGCAGTACGGGAAAACGGAGTGAAATTCACCATCTCCTTCCCCTGGAAGGCGAGACCGGATTTCAAATGGATCAAGCAGGCGGCGGACAGCGGCCTTATCGGGAAAGTGAACTACTGCAGGATGCGCAACGCTCACAACGGTGCGTCGGCCCGCTGGCTGCCGGCCACGTTCTATGACAGGGAATCCTGCGGCGGCGGGGCAATGATGGACCTGGGAGCCCATTCCATGTATCTGCTGGAGTGGCTCATGGGCCGGCCGAAATCCGTGGCTTCGGCATTCACCAACGTCATGGTTGACTCGGTTGAAGACAACGCCGTGACGGTATTCACATACGAGAACGGCGCCATAGGCGTAAGCGAGACGGCATTCGTCGCAGAGAGAGATCCATTCTCCTTTGAGATGGTCGGTGACAAGGGGACCATTCTCGCGGGAGGGTTCATGGACCGGTTGTGCTACAACAACGGCAGCGGATGGATATTCCCGGAACTGCCGCCGTACGGTCCGGATCCGCTGGCGGGCTGGATAGAGGCCGTCGTGAACGGCACCGAGGCACCCTACGGGATCGACGAGGCTGTGGGACTGTCGAATTCCATGGAGATGGCATACGGACACATTATATAAGGAAAAATCCCGGAGGGTCTGCATGGCTTCTCCGGGAATTCATTCTCGCCTGAAAGGTGATACGGTCCGCAATCTGCGTCATTGATTCGGTATGCAGGGCCCCGTATAATGGGTATGCAGACCGGGGAAAGACCGGCAAGGAGGAAAATATCATGGAACTTGGAAAGAAAATAAGACAGCTCCGCTTCAAGGCGGAGCTCACACAGGAGCAGCTTGCCGACAGGCTGGGTGTGGCTCCCCAGTCGGTATCGAAATGGGAGAACGAAGTCACCATGCCCGATATCACGACCCTTCCGATGCTGGCAGAGGTGTTCGGAGTCAGCATAGACGACATGTTCGATCTGACGGCGGACCAGAGGCTCAACAGGATCGAGAACCGCATGGACATAGAGGAGGATCTGCCCCAGGACGTGTTCTCGGAATATGAGGAATATCTCAAATCCCAGCTCACTGACGAGGATCATAAAAAACGCGCCACGGAACTGATCTCCTATCTGTACTGGCACAGGATGGACACCTATGCGCGCAAGGTCTCAAAATACGCGAAGGAAGCCGTGAGGATGGATCCCGGCAAGAAGGGCTGCCAGTGGATGCTCATAAAGTCGGACGGCCATGTCGCCTGGGACTGGAACATGTCCAATCATGCATCCGCCATAGACTTCTACAGGGAACTGGCGGAGTCCAATCCCGACAAGAGGATGCCTTATCTGTACCTCATAGACAATCTCATAGCGGACCACCGGGCTGACGAGGCGGAGGAATACCTCGGGAAACTGAGCGCCCTCGAAGACTCAAATCCAATCCTGAACCAGGCCTACAGGGCATATATCGCGCTTGCACGGTTCGATGAGAAGACGGCGGACGGGATAATCGAGGATCTGATTTCATCTCATCCCGACGATTCCGTATGCCTGTTCGAGGCGGCCCAGTATTACGCAGGGAAGTGCGGATACTCAAAGGCCATAGACCTTTACGAGCGTTCTTTCGCTGCCGAGAAGAGGATACCCAGATTCCAGGACGAGCTCATGGGGATCGCCGAAATCTACGAGATCACGGGCGACTACAGGAAAGCCGCGGAGACATATGACAGGATCATAGACCTCTTAAAGAACGAGTGGAAGCTCACCGAAGAGGTGGAGCTGAAAGATGCGGAAAGGGAAAAGAACAGGCTCCTCGCGAAAGTGAAATGAGCCTGTGAGACCGGGGAAAACGTAATATGACAAAACAGACGTGGCCATTGCGGTCACGCCTGTTCTGTTTATGCGGGATCATCGGAGTGACAGGACTTGAACCTGCGGCATCTTGGTCCCAAACCAAGCACTCTACCAACTGAGTTACACCCCGGTCAGTCCGAAGGGTCTCCCGCTTCGGACCGTGGCAAATTATATCTCAATCCCCGCTTTTTGTCAAGATTCGCCTGCCTGCGGGAAAAAGAAAAGAGGACCTGAGTCCTCTTTCCGTTCCGGTGTACCGGGATCATTCTTCGTCTTTCTTTTCTTCGGGAGCTTCTTCCTCGCATCCGCAGCAGCACTTTTCCTCGGGTTCTTCCGGCTCGGGCATTTCCTGCTTCTCGCCGCAGTGGTTGCAGTACTCGAAGGAGATGTCGATCTCGTTGCCGCACTTCGGGCAGACCTTCACGTTCCTGAGCTTCGCGATGTCCTTCTTGATCTGTTCGATCTCTGCGGAATATCTGTCGGCCTCAAGGATGTACTCGGTGATGGCTGCGTTGTTGTCGAGACCTTCGCGCTCTGCCTTGTAGAACAGACGTCCGATCTCCTCATAGACCTCGCCCAGCTTGGCTTCCGTGGTCTTGAGATTGATATTGAATTTCGCCAGGTTGGTCACCGTGGCTGTCTTCTCCTTTGCCATCTCGGCAAAGTTGGTAGCGCTTCTTTTTACTTCTTCGATGAAATCCATTAGTATATCCTCCTTTTCGCTTGCGCAAATTTTTACATGTACATGATATCATCTTCCGCGTCAACAGTCAATTCCAGTTTGTAAATATTTGGTTATGGAAGTATTAACATGACGTCAGCGCCCGTGCGCGGTATCTTGCAATACGGGGCCTGATAATATATAATATTCAAGACAAAAACCACGGAAGGATTGCCATGAAGATAGGTATCTTTGATTCCGGTGTGGGAGGACTGACGGTCCTGGCTCTGGCGAGGATATGCATGCCGGACGCCGACTTCATCTACTATGCCGATGAGTCCCACGTGCCCTACGGCGAGAAGACCGCCGGGCAGATAACCGAATATGTGGACCAGGCCGTATCGTATCTCGTGAAAGCAGGGGCGGATGCGGTGATTTTGGCATGCAATACCGCCACCAGCATCGCGGTCGGATTCCTCCGGGACAGATATCCGGTGCCCATCGTGGGGATGGAGCCCGCTCTCATGCCGGCGGTGCGCAGGCATGAAGACGGAAAGATCCTGATCTGCGCCACGGAAGTCACCATAAAGGGCGACAAGCTGCGGGATCTCATATCCGTCTCCGGTGCCGA
>CACZSC010000143.1 GCA_902783755.1 uncultured Ruminococcus sp.
GCGAAGGAAGCCCTCGGCATGAGGCTGGCGGTGCTTCACAACCTGTACTTCTACAACGAACTCATGCAGAAGATAAGGGATGCTCTTGACGGCGGTTACTACGAGAGTTTTTACCAGAAATACAGAGTAATACTCGGAGAAAGAAATCCCGACTGACGTTATCCGGAGACTGAAGATGCGTTTTTTAGATCTTAGATCGGATGACCCGGCGGTCTGCCTGGCCACCGAAGAATACCTGCTCATGAACGGGCCGGATGAAGATATATTCATGCTTTGGTCCGGCAGGCCTTCAGTTATATGCGGCAAATTCCAGAACCCGTTTGAAGAAGTCTCGCTGACGGAATGCAGAAAACGCGGAGTTGAAATATTCAGGCGCTGCAGCGGAGGCGGGGCAGTCTACCACGACCGTGGCAACATAAACTACACCATCATCTCGTCCAGGGATGACGAAACGGGATACGGTCGGTTCCTCGCCTATGCGGCAGGGTTTCTGAATTCTCTCGGTGCGGGCGCGTATCCCGAAGGCAACATGATCAAAATTGGGGACTTCAAGGTGAGCGGAAACGCGCAGGCAAACTCCCAGACCCGGGTGCTCCACCACGGAACTCTGCTTTTTGAATGCGATCTGGATACCCTTTCAGAGCTTACGCAGGGTTCCAGGACAAAATTCACTTCAAAGGCCATAAAAAGCAACCCTCATCCTGTGACAAACATCCGCCCGCACTTAACAAAAGATCTTTCTGCAGAGGAATTCAGAAGCCTGTTCATTGATTACATGAAGGGTGCGGATACGGAACTGATCCTTGACGGCACGGATATGGTGCAGATCGGGGAACTCGCAGAAACAAAGTACCGCACATGGGAATGGAATTTCGGAAGAACTCCGGACTTTTCCCTTTCTGCGGGTCCGCTCAAAGCTCAGACCCACCGTGGACGGTTCACGTCCTTCTCCGTGGGAAACCGAGACTGTCCCGGCATGACAGGCACGAGGCTTATACCGGAGGAAAGCGAAGAAATACTAAAAGACCTGTTTCCGAGCACGTATAAAGATATATTAAATGCCATTTATAATTAATAGCTGTATTATGAGAAAAGAATTCAAGATGCCCTTCCTGAAAAAAGACGCCTCATCGTGCGTACTTGCGCGCTGGGCATGTGAGCCAGGTGATGTGCTGGATCCCGGCGACGTGGTACTGGAAGCAGAAGCTGACAAGGTCACGGAGGAGATCACCTGCACCGAGAGAATGCAGATCTCTGAACTTCTCTTTGAGGAAGGCGACGAGGTCTCATTCGGAGCCGCCGTCGCGGTCTGCGAGGTCATGGCATGATCTTCTGCACCACTGATTTCACGGTCCCCTATCTCAACTTCGCCGCCGAATACTATCTGGCGACCGAGAGGGATCTTCATGATGACGTATTCATGCTCTGGAGGAACGAGCCTTCGGTAATCGTGGGAAGGTTCCAGAACACATACGAAGAAGTCAATGTCGATTACTGCAGATCGAAGGGGATACACATCGCAAGAAGGATGTCCGGGGGAGGCACGGTATATCACGACCTCGGGTGCTGGGAATTCACCTTTATATGCCGTGACGACAATCCCGAGATAGAATTCGCGAGATTCATGGATCCCATGGCAGAGATGCTGTCGGGGCTCGGTATCGATGTCAGGGTAAGCGGACGTAACGATATATGCCTTGTGGCAAAAAATCCGGACGGGGAAAAAACATATAAGATAAGCGGCAACACCCAGTACAAAAAGAACGGAGTCACGGTCCACCACGGCACTCTTCTGTTCGATACGGACATCGGAGAGCTTGTGAGGTCCACCACTCCGAAAGACTACAAGATTGTCTCAAAAGCCATCAGGTCGGTGAGGGAGAGGGTCACGAATATCCGCTCTCATCTTGCACGTGACATGACTTCCGAGGAATTCGGTGAGTATATCGCGTCTCATTTCAGTGAAAGCATATACAGATTTGACAATGACGATCTGGCCCGCATCCGTGAACTCGAGCCCATGTTTTCGGACGACAGATGGGTATTCGGGGAAAACCCGAAATTCGAACTGAAACGCCTCGTCAGCTGTCCCTCGGGCAATGCGGAGATAGGCCTGACCGTGAGAAGAGGAACCATAGTATCGGCAGGCATCTCCGGCGACTTCTTTTCTGCCGGCAGTAACGGCCCGGACAGCGCGTTCGGGCAGAGACTTGCCGGGGTCCCCTTTTCCCCGGAAACGGTAAGGGCGGCACTTGCAGGGTTTGACAACGAGATCACCGGCATATCGCCGGAAATGATAGTTGAAGGGATTTTTATGACTGACGACCAGAAACTAAGTGATCTGAGAAAAGAGATCGATGCGATCGATTCCGATATCATCGGACTTCTGTCAAAAAGAATGGAATTATCCGCAAGGATCGGAAAGCACAAAAAAGAACACGGGATACCCGTGTCCGACCCTGAAAGAGAATACGCTGTGATCAAAAAGCTGGAAAACATTTCCGGCAAGGAACTCAGACCTTACGTTGAGGAGATCTACCGATCCGTCATAGACGCGTCAAAAAAGATACAGTCTGAGACCTTGCCGGATGATCCGG
The DNA here is from genome assembly GCA_902783755.1 of uncultured Ruminococcus sp. Lineage (GTDB taxonomy): Bacteria > Bacillota > Clostridia > Oscillospirales > CAG-272 > UMGS1696. The sequence goes on from CACZSC010000143.1 coordinate 2,598, forward strand.
AGCCTGTCTCAGACTGATATAAGACATTATTGCAAAATCAATATAGGCAGTGAACTGCGGGTCACCTTTTCCAGTTCGGAAAGGGTGATCTTTTCTATTATGACTTCCGTCACGCTGCCATTGCATGAAACGTCCCTTACGGTACCGCGGAAACCCGGGCAGGCAGCCTTCAGGGCTTCTTCGAGTTCACCGATCGTTCCGTCATATCTCAAATAAAAACTGTTTTCGGTATCCCTGAAATGGATTATTCCGTCAGCCTCACTGCTTTTCCTGAACACAGGCACATATTCCGCGGCGGCAGCGCCTGAAAGGGCCGCACACACGTCCGCCATCACGGCACCTGCCGTTGGAAGACTTCCGGCGCCCATGCCATAATACATCACATCGCCTGTCGTGTCGCTCCTGACCCAAATCCCGTTATACACTCCGTCGACAGAGGATATCGGACTGGTCATGGGAACGAAAGCCGGCGCTGCGAACGAAACCATTCCGTTCCCGTCTCTGCAGAATGAAGCTACCAGCTTCAGCGAATATCCGAGTCGGTCAGCTGCCCTTATGTCTTCGACTTCCACTTTTCTGATGCTTCCCGCATATACCTTATCATCCGGCAGAAGCAGCCCCGTGGCAAGAGCTGTGAGAATGATGATCTTTCTCTTCGCGTCTATAGCGTCGATATCCGCGGACGGATCCCGCTCTGCATAGCCAAGTCTCTGTGCCTCACTCAGTACGTCAGCGAAATCCCTTCCCTCGTTTTTCATCGCGGTCAGGATATAGTTTGTCGTGCCGTTCACGATTCCGGTAATGCGTGATATGTTGTCCTGCGACATGGAAGTGTTGAGGGAACGTATGACCGGTATACCGCCGCCTACGCTTGCCTCGAACAGATACGACACTCCGTTTTCTGCGGCACACTCAAGCAGCATGTCCCCGTAATTGGCGACAACTTCTTTATTGGAGGTCACAACGCATTTCTTCGCCTTCATGCAGGCGACAGAGAACTCATATGCGGGATGCGATCCGCCCATGGTCTCGCAGACGAGCTCCACTTCAGGATCTCCGGTTATGACAGATATGTCGTGTACCACACGGTCTCCGTACGGAGAACCGGGGAACTCCCTCAGGTCAAGGATATACCTGACTTCGATGTCATCTCCAATGACCCTGCTGATCTTGCTGCGGTTCGCTTCCAGCACAGCCGTTATACCGCTTCCCACTACTCCGTATCCGATTATTGCAATATACTTCATTGTTAAACAAACTCCTGTTCCGATGTATCCTCTTCCGTCTGCACGAAGGCACGGCTGAACAGCTCGTCTATCCTGTCCTTCCTGCCCTGCAGATACAGCCATCCGAAAAGTGATTCAAGCCCCGTAGCCCTTCTGTATTCTCCCGCGGAACTCGATTTGGGCACGCTTGTATGGCCTGTGTTCCTTCCTCTTTTATATATGCTCGTCTCTTCCTCGTCAAGCAGCGGCAGCAGTTTTTCCACCGCACCGCTCTGAACATGAGCGGTCACGTACTCAAGGGATTTCACACTGGGGTGAGCTTCGTTGTTCCTAACGAGGTACTCTCTCACACACAGTTCGAACACACAGTCCCCGAGGTATGCGAGACTTGAAACCGGATACTGAGACGCTTCTGATTTACTGTCCACCGTTGTTTCCTTTTTTCTTTCGTTATTTCCAAATCTGTTAGAGATTTTAGCACATTTCAGACATGAATACAACATCGAGCTGCGGACAAACAGTCAAAACTAATTTTTAATTCGTTGCGGGAGATTCAAAAATATGTTATACTGTCTGTGTATGTCCGGATGATTCCGGATCCAATCAAAGGTTCGAAAGGAAAGCACAGATCTATGATCTACGATGTGATTATTATCGGCGCAGGCTGCGTCGGCGCTATGACCGCAAGGCTCCTGTCATCCAAAAGATGCAAAGTCGCGGTAGTAGAGGCGGCAGCGGATGTCGCCACAGGAGCGACTGCGGCAAATTCCGCCATAGTACATGCCGGATACGACGCGAAGCCGGGAACCCTGAAAGCAAGACTCAATGTCCGCGGCAATCACCTTATGAAACAACTCTGCCGCCAGCTCGGCGTCGAGCTCAAAGAGGTCGGTTCCCATGTTATCGGTTTCTCCGAAGATGACAGAAAGACTCTTGAGGAACTGTATCAGAGAGGACTGGCGAACGGGGTACCCGGAATGAGGATCATAGACGGAGAAGAGCTTCACAGGATGGAACCCAACGTTTCTCCCGAAGCCACCTGCTCCCTCTGGGCCCCTTCAGCTGCCATCACATGCCCCTACGGCATAACGATCGCAGCCGCCGAAAACGCCGCTACCAACGGGGTGGATTTCTATCTCAATTTCAAGGTCATCGACTCATCCGCGGCAGGCGGCATCCGTTATATCACGAACGGTGAAACGACTCTCTCCGCAAGATATATCATCAACTGCGCCGGTGTGCATTCAGCCGAAGTCGCCGAGATTCTCGGAGAGCACGATTTCCCCGTTAATATAATCCCGAGACGCGGCGAATACTATATTCTCGACAAGGCCAGCAGCGGCATCGCGAACTCCACACTGTTCGTGTGCCCGTCAGACAGAGGCAAAGGTATCCTGGTAAGTCCCACAGTCCACGGCAACGTGATCGTCGGACCCAACGCTTATCCTATCGAGGACCCGGACGACAAGAGCGTAACCAGCGAAGGCCTTGCAGAGATCGCCCAGGGAGCGAAGAAGATCATACCCAAGATCGACATAAGAGCGGCCATCACCTCGTTCGCGGGTGTCAGGCCCACTCCGAACATCTATGATTTCTATATCAGAAGATCGGAACAGCTCGATGGCGTCATCCATGCAGTCGGCGTGGAATCCCCGGGATTCGCAGCTTCTCCCGCCGTAGCCGAATACATACTCGAACTGCTTGAGGAATCCGGATTCGACCCTGACGACAGGGACGACTACATCCCGACGAGAAGAACTGACGGTAATCCTGTCCAGTTCAACATGATGACAGAAGAACAGAAAGCTGAAGCCTGCCGCAGGGACCCTGCGTACGGAAAGATCATCTGCAGATGCGAGACCGTCACCGAAGGCGACATCATCGACGCCATCGAAGCTCCGATACCCTCAGTCACCATAGACATGGTCAAGAGAAGGCTGCGCGCCGGAATGGGGCGCTGCCAGGGCGGATTCTGTTCCCCGAGAGTTGCAGCTCTCATAGCGGAGAAGACCGGGACCACTCTTGACAGAGTGACAAAATTCGGCGGCGGTTCATGGCTCGTCAGAAAGAGAGGCGCTGATCATGAGTGATATGCACAAAAAGGTCATAATAATAGGCGCAGGCCCAGCGGGATTATCCGCGGCATGTGCGTGCATCGATTCCGGAATAAGTCCGGACGATCTCCTCGTTATCGAAAGAGACACCGAACCCGGGGGGATACTCAACCAGTGCATCCACGCCGGTTTCGGTCTTCACCGTTTCGGCGAGGAACTTACAGGCCCCGAATACGCGGGCAGATATATAAGGATGGCTGAGGAAAGGAATGTCAGGATCCTTACGAATGCAATGGTCCTCAACCTGACGCCTGATAAGGTCATAACCTTCATTTCCCCGGAGACCGGGTATGTGACCATGACAGCGGACGCCGTCATCCTCGCAATGGGGTGCAGGGAAAGGACAAGGGGAGCCATCGGGATCCCGGGTTCCCGCCCTTCAGGCATCTACACAGCAGGCTGCGCACAAAGATATATTAATATTGAAGGTTTTATGCCGGGCAACCGTGTCGTCATACTAGGATCCGGCGACATCGGGCTGATCATGGCAAGACGTCTTACCCTTGAAGGAGCGAAGGTCCTCGCAGTATGCGAGATCATGCCCTATTCCGGAGGCCTGACAAGGAACATAGTCCAGTGCCTTGAGGACTTCAACATCCCGCTCAAGCTTTCCCATACAGTCATTGACATCAAGGGAAAGGAACGAGTCGAAGGCGTCACCATAGCAAAAGTCGATGAAGCCAATGGCAGGAAACCCATCCCCGGAACAGAGGAATACATAGAATGCGATACTCTTCTTCTGTCGGTGGGACTTATCCCGGAAAATGAACTGACAAGAGGCGCCGGTATCCCTATCGACAGGATGACCAGCGGTGCTTCAGTGAATCAGAACAGGGAAACCGAAGTGGAAGGCATTTATTCCTGCGGCAACGTGCTTCATGTACATGATCTGGTGGACTTCGTCTCGGATGAAGCCGCAATAGCGGGAAAGTCCGCTGCAGAATATGTATCCGGCAGAACAAAGGAAAAGGTCAGGTCTGTCAGTCTGACCACGGGCCGCGGAGTCAGATACACCGTCCCGGAAAGAATAGACCTTTACGAGGCAAACGAGCCCGTCAAGGTGTTCTTCCGCGTGACCGATGTTTTCAAGAACATAAGGCTCATCATCGAGTCAGAGTCCGGTGAGATTGCCGTTAAGAAAGCAAAGAAAAACGCAGCTCCCGGTGAAATGGAATCACTGGACATCCCTGCCGCGTTCCTTGACAAGCTTGCAGCAGGCACAGACAATACACTGAAAGTCTATCTTGAAGATATGGAGGTGAAAAAGTGATGACGAGGGAACTCACATGCGTAGTATGCCCCGCAGGCTGCAGGATAACGGTCGAAATGGATGCAGACGGGACGATTACCAGCATCACCGGAAATACCTGTCCCCGTGGAAAGAACTACGCGGAAAATGAAGTCACCCATCCGGTCAGGACCCTAACCTCTACTGTGTCGATAGATACCGAAGAAGGAACAAAACTTATCCCTGTCAAGACTGACCGTCCCATCCCGAAAGAGAAGCTGTTTGAAGCGATGGAAATAGTAAAAAGCATCCGCATCAAGGCACCGTATAAGGTAGGAGACGTCATCTGTCCTGACTTCATCGAACAGGGGACCAACCTTGTTGCCTGCAAGGAGTTCGACAAGTGAAAAGAATCTCCTTGGTTTTTATCGCTCTTATTCTTACGGTCATCGTGATTTTGCTTTCCGGATGCAGCAGAACTGAAGAACCCATTCCGGTGATTCCTGATGAGACTCTGGATACCATTCCCGCTCCGGATACCGAAACGGATGAGGCAGTGGACACCGCGACAGATACCGAAACGGATTCTGAATCCGATACGGAAACTGAAACCGAAACGGAAACGGAAACAGAAACTGAGCCGCCGGAAACGGAACCCGAAGTCGACAGAAGAGCCGAATACATATATCAGGCTCATCCGGAACTCACTCCCGTAAACTATGATTCGCCATCCCTCCTCCCTATCAGCGACGATATGGGTCAGGAATATCAGGATAAGATCACGTTCCTATGCGACTCTCCCACATACTGGCTGTGGCCCTACGGGATGCTTAAAGACGGAACAGATTCGAAGCAAATCTGGACCGGTCCCACCGGGACCATGACCCTTGCCTATCTCAGAGGGTTCGGGATATATGATCCCTATGACGGAATGGAAAGGACGATCCCCGAGGCGATCGCACTGCATAAACCTGAATTCGTCATAATCGCTCTTGGAATCAACGGCATATCGTTCATGGACGAGGATTATTTCACCCAGGAGTACACCAACCTGATCGACGAGATACAGAGGAACAGTCCGGATACGATCATCGTGCTCCAGTCCATATATCCGATCACTACTGCTTACAGGAACTGGGGTTCAATAACCAACGCCACTATCACCGCGGGCAACAGCTGGATCCTCAAGATAGCCGAGCAGTACGGGCTCAAGTATCTTGACACTTTCTCCGCCCTCATCGGCGAGGACGGTTGCGCGAAGTGGGAACTTATGATGGACGACGGTCTCCATCCAAACCGCGACGGGCTGCAGGTGATACTGGATTATATCCGCACCCACGGTTATGCAGAAGTAATGAAGTGAAGACAAAAAGAAAGAGCCGGGATTCGGTTGTGAATCCTGGCTCTGTTTTTGCTGTCCGTGCCGGATATTTATCCGTCCTGATCAATATCTTCTCGGGAACGGAGGCTGTACCGGGTTAGGTGCGGGGTTCTGGTTCTGATTCTTCTTCAGCATGGTGATGATATCATCGAGATCATCTTCCGAGATGGGAGATTCCTCATTGGCCTGCTCCTTTGCCTCTTCAAGTTCCTGACCGGCTTTTGTCAGATAGGTCTCCTTCACGCCGGCTTTGATCTTGCCGGAGGCTATGGGCTGAAGCGTTGACTTCTTTGTAAAGGTCTTGTCAGCTTCATTCTTGTTCTGGAATCCCGTGGCTATAATCGTTACCTTGATGGTATCTTCAAGTGCTTCGTCAAATGCAGCGCCCCAGATGATGTTGGCATCTTCAGCTGCCTCGGAAGTCACGAGCGCTGTCGCGGTGTCGATATCACTGAGTTCGATATCGGGAGATGCGGTGACGTTGATCAGGATACCTTTTGCACCTGTGATCGTCGTTTCAAGCAGAGGACTGGAGATCGCAGCTTCTGCTGCTTCTCTTGCCTTGTCCTTGCCAGTAGCGATGCCAACGCCCATGTGGGCATATCCCGCATCCTTCATGATAGCTTCTACGTCAGCAAAGTCAAGGTTGATATACTGCTGCTGGTTAATGAGTTCGGAGATGCTCTGAACACCGTGGCTGAGAACACCGTCAGCAACTTTGAACGCTGACATGAGTGTGATCTTCTCCCCGACTTCCTTGAGTCTTTCATTGGGGATAATGATCAGGGAGTCAACATACTCCTTGAGCTGTTCGATACCGGCCTCTGCCTGTTCCATGCGCTTCTTACCTTCGAATGCGAACGGCTTTGTAACGATACCTACAGTGAGCACGCCCTGTTCTTTTGCAAGCCTTGCAACGACAGGAGCAGCGCCTGTGCCAGTACCGCCGCCCATACCTGCTGTGACGAATACCATGTCCGCTCCCTTGAGAGCTTCCTTGATCTTTTCTTCGGACTCGGTCTCTTCAGCTGCCTTCTGGCCTATCTCAGGGTTGGATCCAGCACCATGGCCCTTGGTGATCTTGTCGCCTATGGAAATCTTCTTGACAACTCCGGATTTTGCAAGAGCCTGCATATCGGTGTTGATCGCGATAAATTCAACTCCTCTTACAGTTTCCGTCATGCTGTCAATGGCATTGTTACCGCCGCCACCGACGCCGATGACCTTTATATTTACTCCACTCTCGAAATTGTTGTCTTCAAGTTCAAACAACGGCATCTTTATGCCCTCCTCAATTATATTTGACTATTGTCTCTGCGCGGGTTATCTGTGTACTAATAAAAGAGAAAACAATATCCTACCCTATATATTACAATATCTTTCCTTGATTTGCAATACTTTTTTCTCTTTTTGGAACACCTATGTTGGCTTTCGGGACTGATGAATGCGTTTTTCTGCGCCATTTACGAACGGGTCCCAGTATTTTTTATATGGCCTTTATTATTTTTGGTTCATCATTGTGTTGAGATCGTATCGGATGCTCGCGGTCTCCGGATCCTCTATCACGATCCTTGCCGGCACCCCGGCGGTGAGTTTCCCGCTGTTCAGCGCTGCGCTGCACATCTCGAATTTTCTGTACATGTCAGCATCGTCTCCGAACTCTATCGTATAGAGCCCGCCGTAGCTCATCGTGATGTTGTATCTGTCTGACATATACAGAGCACGGATCTCGCCCTCTTCGGAAAGGGACGAGGTTTCAAGCGCTTTCAGCACTTCACGTACGTATCTCTCGTCTTTTGTGTCATAGAATTCCATTGCCCGGCCGGCAACTGAATACTTTACCTGCGGTATCGACAGGAGGATGAGTTTGTCGTTTTCCGGGAATTTGTCTGACACCTCCAACACCCTCAGGTTCCTTGACACGACCGCCCAGTCTCCCCAGACGTTTATGACGTATGCGGCTTCGTCCTCGCTGACGACCACTTCAACCTTGTCCGGGATGGTACGCCTGATCTCAGCAGACTTTATGTACGGGCACCTGAACGTGATATCGGCCTCGGCGTCCGAAGTGCTGAACGAGTAGAGCAAAGCCCCTTCCTCTATCCCTGAAGCTTTAACGACCTCGCTGCTGTCGTATACACCGGATGATCTGACATCGATGCTCCTTACGACGAATATCAGCTTGTATGTCGCCATCACGAACAGTGCAAGTATCGCAACGATCGCAAGGACTGTCAGGAACACGTGACGGTACCTTGACCACTTCTTTGAGAACGATGCTCTCCTGCGCGCCAGCTCCTGATCGCTGGATATCCTGTCCTTAAGGGATTCAAAAGCAAGTACGGCGCGGTTCAGATACTCCCTCATCGGGTTCTGCCGTTCCTCCACAGCCGCTGCCGCGACGCCAGCGCCGACGGGACGCCCGGAAAAGCCTGCGCTTCCGGTCCTTTCACCGCGCATCCGGCCGTTACGTTTTTCAAAATCTGCCTGCGCCCGCTTCTGCATCTCTGCAAGCTGCGCCCTTCTGAGCTGCTGCCGGGCGAATTCCCTTCCTATGGGGCTTTCCCTGACAGAGTTTTCTGATTTGGGAGGAACAGCCCCGTATTTCATCCGGATTTCGGCTGTTTTCTGCTTCTTAGAGCAGACTTTCCGGTTGTAGATATAGTACGAATCTTTATGTGAGTTCTTCACGGAACTGTTCCTCCTTTCCTCAGAAATATAATATTGGGGGATTTTTTGCCTGTTTAATTTCTGGTTTTCACCAGTTTAACTATGTCGTCATAGATGATATCGTTCGAGTCGCTTACGGCAAACCGGACCACTTTTCTGCCCATGGACAGTCTGTCCTCCTCACCGTCATCCGACAGCAGATGGCTCACCTTGTCTATGAGCGGCCGGGCTCCGTCCGCAAGCTCCTTCTCCTCGAACAGGCATGCCGCTCCCGCGTCAGCCAGCACTTTCGCATTCTTGTACTGGTGGTTCTCCGCCACATTGGGAGACGGAATGAAGATAGCCGGTTTCCCTGTTATCGCAAGCTCGGAAACGGTCATCGCGCCTGCCCGGTTGATTGTAAGGTCCGCCGCTGCCATCTTCAGCGGCATATCATAAATATACTCGCAGAGTTCTATGTTCCTGTACTGATCCAGCCCCATCTCACGGAACTGGCTGAAACACAGCTCTTTCTCGATGGCTCCTGTCGCATGTACGTGGTAAACCTCAGGGTGTTTTGAGGTGAATTCCTTCATCAGGCACAGCACCGCGTCGTTCACCTTTTCTGCACCCATGCTGCCAGCGTATGAAAGCAGGACATACCTGTAACTGTCTGGGATGCCGAGTTCCCGCCTTGCCTCTTCCCTGGTAAGCGCATTGAACCCGTTCATGACCGGATTGCCGACTCTCATCAGCTTTGAGCAGTCACACGTAAGAGTCTTTCCGGTCTCCTCAAAATTCAGATAGATACGGTCAACGTAGTTCTGAAGCATCTTGACCGCCACTCCGGCGATCGCGTTCGATTCATGAAGCGCGGTGGGTATCCCCATTTTTGACGCCGCCTTGACAACGGGCCATGAAACATATCCGCCCGTTCCAATAACAACGTCAGGTTTGAATTCCCTGATTATCTTCTTTGCATCATGAGGCGACTTCAGGGCAAGATAGAATGCCTTGATATTCGACAGTGAGATACTTCGTCTCAGGCCTCGCACATTCACATAGTGGATCGGGTACCCGGCTTTAGGGACGAGCTTACTCTCTATTCCCCTCTCCGTTCCCACATATTCTATGACGGACGAAGGGTCTTTTTTCATTATTGTATTGGCTATGGCCAGCGCGGGATTCACATGTCCTCCCGTGCCTCCGCCTGTCATGAGAACTCTCATAGAATAACCTCAAAGCTCCATTTTCGCTTTTCTCATCAGCTCTTCCCGCTCTATATCTGCCTTCTTGCGGTATGAGCGCCGCGATATTCCGAGCAGGATCCCGATCTCTCCCATCAGGATGACCATTGAGGATCCGCCGTACGTGAAGAAAGGAAGCGGTATGCCGGTGTTCGCGATAAGGTCGGTGGCCACGAACATGTTGAGGAAAGCCTGCAGACCGATGTGTGTCGTTATGCCGAAAGCTGTAAGCGACATGAATTTGTCCGGTGCCCTCATCGCGATGCGGTAACCCCTCCACACAAGGACCATGAAGAGGATAACGACCGCCACCGCTCCAACGAATCCAAGCTCCTCGCACCATACGGAGAAAATGAAGTCTGTGTGGGCTTTTGGAAGAAAGCCGTATTTCACCTGACTCTGCCCTATGCCCTTCCCCAGCAACCCGCCGGATCCTATGGCATATACGCTCTGCATCGTCTGATATTTTTCATCCATGCTGCTGGCGCTGCCCGAGAAGAACGTGGTAACTCTCGACCACGCGTACTGGTGGGTCAGGAAATATATCAGTCCCGCAATAACGGATATCGGAAGTATCGCGGGGATGAGCCATCTTATCTTGTATCCGGCCACTATGAGAGTCGCTATTCCTATAATGGCAACTATTATGGTACCGGAAAGATGCTTGCCCAGGATAATGAGGCCGCAAGCCACCAGCACTATAAGCACCGGCTTCAGGGTTATGAGGAACTTCTGGAGCTTCGTATGCTCCTGATCGTAGAAATCCGACGGGTTCTTGTCCACATACCACCCTATCATCATGGGAACCGCTGCCTTCATTATTTCAGAAGGCTGTACACTGATCTTTCCTCCGAAAAGGATCAGCCATCTGGATGTGGAGTCCTCGCTCGACGTCCCTTTTATGAATGCGATGACAAGAAGTACAGCGCCCAGTGCATACAGAGCTATCGGCGCCCATTTTTTGTAAAACTCCGGTTTCATGATATACGCGGCAAGCAGGGGTACCATACCGACGCCTATCCACATGAGATGCTTCCTCAGATGATAGAAGCCGTCGTACCCGTCGCTTATGGCCACCGGATATCCTGCGCTGTATATGGTAACCGCTCCGAGTGCCAGAAGAATTATACAGACTACCAGAAGCAACAGATCGGGACTTCCTTTTACCCTTACGATGTCCTGCTGCCAGCTTTCTTCCTTCCTGCTCTCTTTTATCTCGCGGTTGATCTTTCTCTCAAGCTTCCGGTCCTCCGGTATGGAGACCGAACTGACGTCCCGTTTTACGGTCATGGATGAAGTCTGTCTTCTTCCGCTGTCAGCAGGGACGTAGGTATACTGCCTGTCGTTATCTGTCTGGCGGGTCTGCTGACGCTGCTGTTGCTGTTCCGTCCGGGGCTGTCTGGTCTGCGAACCGCTGTTGTTGTATATGTTTTCGGGCCTGCGGTGCGCCCTGCTCTCGATGTTTTCGCCTTCGTTCCGGTTTTCCCTGCGGTTCCGGTTGTTATCCAACGAGCGCACCTCCCCTCTGTTTTTTCTGATTACGTGTCTATTTCAGGCCGAACAGGACGGCCACGACCGAGAATACTACGGTCACCAGTGTGAACACTATCACTATCTTTATTTCAGACCATCCGCATTTTTCAAAATGATGGTGTATCGGGCTCATCTTGAACAGCCTCTTCCCGTGAGTGATCTTGAAATACAGTACCTGCAGGATAACGGAAAGGGTCTCGATTATGTACACGATGCCCGGTATGATGACTATGAGCGGGTTGTTCAGAATGAATCCCGCACCGACCACCAGCGCTCCGAGAAACAGGGATCCCGTGTCTCCCATGAACACGCGTGCCGGATAGAAGTTGTATACGAGGAAGCCGCCTGTGCCTCCGATCATTATTGCTCCGAGAAGTACCGTGCCTCCGTCAGGAGACATGCCCCCTGTCACATATGCTGCCACAGCCACGAATATGCCGAACACGAGCGTTATGCTGGAACACAGGCCGTCTATCCCGTCCGTGAGGTTCACCGCATTGAGGAAGCCCGTAAGTAGTATCATGCATATGATGTAATAGAAAACGCCGAAATCGACTGATTTTCCCAGGAACGGGATGAACATCACCGTGCTGAATCTTCTGCAGACGATGGTCATGGCGACAAGGTAGATGCCGGACACCAGAAACTGCAAAGCATATTTCTGGAGAGCTGTAAGTCCCTCGTTCTGCTTTTTCTTCAGTTTCGCTGAATCATCGATGCATCCTATTATGCCGGCAGCCACCGCAAACGCAAGCGTGAACATGAATGGCAGCGTTACGGTTATCCCGTCCACCACGATTATATATATACAGCCGAGGAAACCTGTGATGATCGACGCCAGGATGAAGGATACTCCGCCCATCGTCGGAGTCCCCTCCTTGCTTTTGTGCCATCTGGGGCCGATCTCGAGTATGGTCTGCCCCATCTTTTTGCTTTTAAGGATCGGTATAAGTTTTCTCAGGATAAGCACCGTGAGGAGAAATGTCAGCAGCAGCGCCACCACGAACAGTATTATGTAATTCATCTGTTACCCCCTCAGCAGTCACGGAAAAATCCGGTTCGATGTCACTTCTTTTTGTTTTGTCTGTTTCTCATCGCTTCGATCACTCTCTCGGCTGCGATGCCCCGGCTGGCCTTGACCAGGAGCACATCGCCCGGTCCGAGAGTGTCAAGTATCATATCGGCCATGGTACCGGGATCTCCCGAGTCCACTACCACGCACACGTTCTCTGCCCTGATTCCGTTCTTGATCGCGGCCTCAGCGACGACATCCGCCATGGATCCGAAGCAGAAGAGCTTCTGGACCTGTTTCCTGGCAATCTGCTGTCCAAGCTCGTCATGCATCAGCCTTGAGTAGTCGCCCAGCTCAAGCATGTCGCCTATAAGAGCTGCTGGTCTGGCCGATTTCTTGGCTGCGACGGAGATGAGAACATCCAGTGCCGCTCTCATGGATTCGGGGCTCGCGTTGTAGCAGTCATCTATGACCGTGATCCCCGCCACATCGTAAATGTTCAGTCTTTTCTCAACTTTTTCAAACTGCTGGACGCCTTCCCTGATCTCCTCGTCGGAAAGTCCGAGCATGGTGCCAACTGCGAAAGCGGCGAGCGAATTATATACGTTGTGCTTCCCGATGACCGGGATCTCCATGTTGGTATATGCTTTCTCGTTGTAAAGCATGTCATAGACTATGCAGTCAGATTTCTGCCTTATGTTTACCGCCCTGAAATCGCCTTCATGGTTGTGGATGCTGATCAGCACAGGTCTTTTGCCGAGCTGTTCCCACTGCCTGACAAGAAGAGGCTCGTCTCCGTTGAGGATCAGACGACTGTCGTTTTCCAGTCCTTCCCTGATTTCCATCTTTGCCCTGCAGATATTCTCTCTGGTGCCCAGGGACGCCAGATGAGATGTGCCGATATTTGTTATGACCGCTATATCCGGTCTTGCGATCTTCGTCATGTACTCGATCTCGCCCAGGGCGCTCATCCCCATCTCCAGCACAACGACCTGATCTTTCGGGGAAATTCCGAATATGCTCAGAGGGAGGCCCAGTTCGTTGTTCTGGTTTCCCTTGCTCTTATGAGTCCTGTACTTTGCGGACAGGACTGCAGAAATGAATTCCTTTGTAGTCGTTTTGCCGACGCTTCCGGTTACGGCCACAAATTTTGCCCTGCTGAGGCCGCGGTAATATGCCGCCAGTTTCCCTATGGCCTTTATGGTATCTTCCACCACTACGGCGCAGAAATCGCCTTCCGTATTCACGGGCTCCTTTTCGCAGAGCACGCATGCTGCTCCGTTCCCTACCGCGACCGGTATGTAATCATGGCCGTCCACATTCTGTCCGCAGATGGCGCAGAACATGGTCCCCGCCTTTACTTCACGCGAGTCAGTCGCGATACCTGTCACATCCCTGCTGTCCGCATCGTTCCCGTATCTGTAAAGCACACCGCCCGTTATCTCGGCGATCTCATGTGCTCTGAATTTTCTGAGTTCAAAATCTATGCTCATCTCAACCCTCGGCTTTAATCCAATCCATCCAAATATCTCAGTTCTATCTGCAGTACGGTACCTCTCGGCACCTGCTCGCCTGCAGC
>CACZSC010000144.1 GCA_902783755.1 uncultured Ruminococcus sp.
GACGCTGAAAGATACGGATTCTGGTATAATCTGGCAAAAATCACCATAATGTGAACCTCACACGATAATAGTTTTTAAAACATATTATCCAATGCTTTTCCTCCTTTCCGCGTCTTTGGCGCTAACTGCTGCCGTACATGTCGTGCCCGACCAGGCACCGGTAATAGTTGTCAAGCGTCATGGATGCGTTGTACAGGGAGGCCGTGAGATACTGCCGGATGTTTTTGACTTTCGTCGTGTTTGTCCTCAGGGACTCTATCACCAGACGGATGTGTTCCGGGGTTAGTTTGAGAAACTGGGACTTTACCGCTTCCGATGGCTTGTCGTCTCTCGCCACCCTTATATGGCTTGCGCACGTGCAGACCACATCGACCATCAGATCCATGATCTCATCCAGAATATACTTTGAGGCCGGATCTTCGGTCACCAGCAGATCGTATCCGATGTTCTCTTTTATGAGCTTCCTGTACTTGTCACGCTGTGAGATGTCGCTTCCTTTCCGTTCCTTTCCCGAAGGCTTGCGAGAGGGGAAATGTTCAGGGAGAGGTGGCTCTTCCGGAGGGAAGGGAAAAGATTCAGTATAGTTCTTTTCAGTATTGTTCTTATCAGTATCATTCGTTCCCAGATTTTGGGACTGGCCATTCCCAATTTTTGGGAACGGTGGAGTTGACTTTTTGGGATCGGCCGGTCCCAGATTTTGGGATTGGGATCCGGTGAAGTTCTTCACATATATGATGCTCGGTTTTCCGACTCCGCGCTTTTTCTTTTCGATGAGTCCGAATTTCTCAAGCTCGTTCAGAAGTTCCACGGAAGTGTTTTTCGAGCATCCGAGGGAGGCGTTGATCTCCTCAAGCGTGAAGATGATGTAAACCCGGTTCTCTTCATCCACCCATCCGTTTCGGGATGACAGGTCCATTCTGTCCAGAAGTATGCCGTAGAGAAATTTTGCAGCTAGTGATAATTTTCTGCAATTTTCGTCCGTGATCAGTTTTTTCGGAATTCTGTAGAAAGAGAACAGTTGAGACTGCTCTCCGTAAAAATACTCGTAGTCATTCTTTTCCATTTTTTGATTTTTCACCTCCTTCTTTTTGAAAATAGAAAAAGCACGAAGTCCTGTTCCAATGGATTTGAAACGGATTCGTGCTTCGATTATCTGACTTTGATTCGATTACAGTGATGACGAATTTGGCTGTGATTTGACCGGCTTCGTCTGTTAAAACGAGCTACCTCTTTTGTTCCGAAATTCGAACTTGTTACGTTCTGTCATATCCCAAAAAATTAACAGAAAACGGCTTTATCCCAAAAATTAACAGGTATTTTTGTGTCAAATTGCGTCAGAATATGACAAAATGCGACAGCGGTTTTTGGCAAATGAAAAACCCCGAGAAGCCTTATTTTCTCGGGGTTTGCGGGCATATATAGGGTTCCCGTTATCTCTTTGAGAACTGGGATGCGCGACGAGCCGCTTTGAGGCCGTACTTCTTTCTTTCCTTCATTCTCGGGTCACGAGTAAGGAAGCCGGCTTTCTTGAGCAGAGGTCTGTAGCTTTCATCAGCGAGCAGAAGTGCTCTGGAAACGCCGTGACGGATAGCGCCTGCCTGACCGGAGATTCCACCGCCGGTAACATTGGCAACGATGTCGAATTTTCCGAAGGTGTTGGTAACACCGAGAGGCTGGTTGATTATGAGCTTGAGAGTCTCAAGTCCGAAATAGTCATCTATGTCGCGGTTGTTGACAGTGATCTTGCCTGTTCCGGGATAGAGTCTGACTCTTGCAACAGAGCTCTTTCTTCTGCCGGTACCGTAGAAATAAGGTTTAGCACTTGTATACATTATCTGTACCTGTCCTTTCTTACATCTCGACTTCGATGGCTACGGGCTTCTGAGCCTGCTGAGCGTGCTCTGAGCCGGCGTATACCTTGAGTCTGGTGATGGCCTTGTCACCGATGGAGTTGTGGGGGAGCATTCCCTTGACTGCAAGGACCATTGCCTTTTCGGGCCTGGTGGCCATGAGCTTGCGGTAGGATGTTTCCTTCAGTCCGCCGATGTAGCCGGAGTGTGTGCGGTAGAACTTCTGATCGAGCTTCTTGCCGGTGAGAACTGCCTTTTCGCAGTTGATGATGACTACGAATTCGCCGCAGTCGACGTGGGGTGTGAATTCCGGGCGATGCTTGCCGCGGAGAATGTTCGCTGCTGTGACTGCTGTTTTTCCGAGCGGTTTGCCTGCTGCATCAAGGATGTACCAGTTGCGCTCTACAGTCTCAGGTTTTGCCATATATGTGGGCATGGTTTATTCCTCCAAATTAGAATATTGAGATTCGAACGGTTCGCATTATAGCATCGCCCAAAATGCTTGTCAATACTTTTTTTGAAAAAATTTCGGTTATTTTGATTTATACCCATAAAATCTCTCAAAATCGGCGTTTTTTGCCTGAAAATCTCGGTTAATCTCGGGTTTAAACTCATTTTTTCGGTTCTTCCGGTCCGTTCGGAAGAGGTTTTGTTGACACGCTTTTTTCGCTATGCTAAAATTGAGGAAAACATCGCGCGGACTTACCGCGCATATATTTAAGGAAAGAAGGGATCAGCCTTGGTGTCAGTGAAAAGAGCATTTGTCATCGTGATATCGGCCGTACTGTGCCTGCTGGTCCTCTTCCCGGCCGCTGCCGCAGGCAGCTCCGAAAAGCTGCAGGTCAGGTCCTACGCGGTGAGCGGGTATTCAGGATATGAGGCGGAAGCGTTCCTGCCTGGCTCGGAAGACGGGGCGGTCATGTTCACCATGAATGCGGACAATGTATCTCTTTCCGGGATCCCGGCGGAGCTCCGGACCAGGACCATCAACGGCATTGAGGCCGTATGGTGCATCGTGGGCAGCGAAACGACGCTGCCGTACCGGCGGATAGCGGTGACGATGGACCTGAAGGCGGACAAGATAAAGCTGAACGATATCGGCTCCCTGACGTTCGGGGTCGCGGTCATAGGAAAGGCGGACAACTGCTCCGGATACATCTCGCACACCACCCTCGTCACGTCGGATGGCGAGTATACTGCCGAGACCGTGATAGAGAGGCCGGGGACAACGAAGAGGTTCTCCATCGTCCGGATCGATCTTGCGAACGTGTCGGGATATGCGGAAAAGCTGACGTTCGAACTGAATTTCGAGGCCGGATACCCTCCAATGCAGCTGAGGGTCACGAGGCCCTTTGCGACCGAGGAGCAGGCTCCCGGGTTCGGGTATTCCGAAAACTACGCAGTGGACAGCCTGAGCTATATCTCAGAGGAGTATTCGGACGCGGATCCCGCCACGGGAGAGCCTGCAATGATCAGGGAGCGCCGTGCCTGTGAAGCGGACGGCATCTCTGGAGTCGGACGTTCGGATATCCTTCTCGGAGGAAGGATAGTGGTGTCCGAGGTGGCTTCAGGAGGAAGCCGGCTGTATCTGGCGGTAAGCCTCAGCGACATCAGGAATGCTTCGCTCTATGCGGGGATCACGTATATCGAGGACAGCAGGGACGAGATACACTGGGAAAAAGCCGTGACGGTCAGCGGGGACGGGACGTTCCTCATACCTGTGGAGATAACCGGCACCGTCATGGATCTGTATCTCAGATTCGTGAACGCGGAGTATGAAAGGACTTTTTCGATAGACTCGCTTAAAGCGATGTGGATAGATTCCGCAAAACCCGTTCATGACGGGATAGGAAAGATAAAATCCATAACAAAAGAGAGCGGAGCCGTGAGATTCAGCGGATCCGTCACCAGAGATGCCATGAAGGACTATGGTGAGGGAGAGATCGTTTTCTATGAAGTGACCGGTACCGTACAGGAAAAGCAGAAATATACGGAGATCGGGCGCATAAACCTCTCAACAAGATTCGAATATACCTGCGAGATCATGGCAACGGCTCAGGACAGCGTCCTGGCGAAATATGCGTGCGCAGTTGAATACGGAGGCGACGCGTATGAGATCTGCCAGCCCAGGTATCCGGACGCGGCTCAGGCCTCCGATATACAGGCGCCTACGAAGGTGGGCCTCCACGGAGCGTCGAACGCGGGAGTCTTCTCGACCAATGTGTCCCATGTGATGATAGATGTTTCGCTGGACGAACTCATCGCTTCCGACGGGGCAGGAGACCAGACCGTGCCCCTGACGTATACCGCAGGAGAATCTTCCCGGCAGATCCGTCTCTCAAAGACAGTGTTATCCAGGCTTGACGCTGATGTGGATTTCTACCTGTCGGCAGGAATGAAGGTATACTTCAGGATAATGATGAAGAGACCGGTGGAGTCCTTCGGATCCATGACGGGAGACGGCAGGGTCGGGATCGACATATACGGTACGGATGAGCTTTCGCTCTATTCGTCCCTTATCGGATATGTGTGCGACAGGTATCTCGGCATCGAAGGCATAGTCCTTGACAGCTCGGTGAGTGCCATCCACCCGGACATGGACAGTATGCCTGAGGAGATGTATGCCCGGGCCGAGCTGGCAAGGGTGGCATACAACGCTGCTTCCGGGAAGGACATGGCACTGAAAGTGGCTGTGGATATCCCCGGTGACCTCGGCACATCCGCCGTGATGTTCGCCCGGGAACTTGAGAGCATAGGCAGTTTCCCTTGGTATCTCATGACGCCGGTCACGGATGAGGAGACGTATCTTAAGGAGATCGGGGAGCTGACTGACAGCCTTTCCAGGCTCGAGCTGTACAGGCCGAAGCTGATGTGCATGTATGCTCCATCCGGGGAGAGCTACCGGCCTGATGACGGATCCGGCAGTGACGTATTCGAGGTATACAGAGATCTTCTGGACGGCCTCGGCGACGAACGCGTCATATTCCTTTCCGTCGACGGACTCGATGCAGCGAACAACAAGGAATTCTACGATACGTTCAGGGTGGCGTCGGGACTGGGAGATTTCATTTCCGGATACGAGACGTCAGCACCGGATGACCGCCGGTGGGAAGGCTCATACAGGATCTGGGATTTTTCGGATAAATACCATTCCATGGGATGGATCGCGGGAGGCGGCATAGGTCTCCTGACAACGGATTACACAGCTCTGTCCGACGCCCGGCCGGGCGCCGACAGGGTTTTGAGATCAGATATATACGCCGGCAGCGGAGGCATGACCGGAGATACAGGCGGCGCAGGCGTCATAATAAGGGACTTTGACAGCGGACTGGATCTGTCCTACGTGGACGCCGTCGAATTCGAATTTGCGGTGGTACCTGCAGAAGCGTCCGGAGACGAAGGGGATTCACTGTCAGTCCAGTTCTTCATGGGATCCGAAGACTACAGGGCGGAATTCAGCGTGCCTGACGTCAGGTACGGCGAGAGGATCCGCGCTGTGTGCAGTCTCGGGGAATACGAACACCTGGATGAGATCGGGTATGTCGGTGCTGAAGTGTATACCGGCGGCGATATTTCGTTCGAGCTTTTTTCCGTGACTGCGTACAGCAGCACCGATGGCGTGACTGAACTCGAGAGGACCTTCAGGGGATTTGAGGAAGAGACGGAAGAGCCCGGAAACGACGGCAGACGCATGACTGTGATAGTGATCCTTTCGACGGCAGCCGTGGCGGTGCTTACCGTAACGCTGGTGGTGCTGGCAGTGAGGCGCGACAGGGAAGAGGTGGAGAAAGCGGGCAGCAGAGACTCAAGGAGACGCGCCCGGAGAAGAGGAGCTTAGAAATACTATGGAAGATGACAAAAACAAGCAGACGGAAGAAAAAGAGCGGGAAGCGGCACCCTCAAAACAGACGGAGGGAATGAAGCCTTTCAGCAAATATAAGTGGATCGAGCTGGGGATATGCCTCGCAGCCGTCATTTTCGGAGTGATCTACCTCATAAGCAACGGCGGTATTTCTGTAGGGACTCTGCTGATAGTATACTCGGTATGTTTCCTGTTCGTCCCGGTGATGCGTTTCCTGGACATGAAGACCGGAGGGGTGAAGGGTGCGAGCTCATATGTGTCAGTCATCATGTGGTCGGTCATGGCTGTGGCCATCATAGTCATAACAGTACTGTACTTCACACAGGCGGGCGGAGCTGCAAATGGATGACGCGAAGCTTATATGGAAGACCCTGAAAAAGAAAAAGATCCTCCACACTCCGGTTTTCGACGTGCATATGCAGCACGAAAAGTCGTCAGCCGGCATGGAAGGGGATTATGTGGCGATGACCGCACCGGAATGGGTGGTCATCGTGCCTGTATATGAGGACAGATTTGTCATGGTCAGACAGTGGCGGCACGGGGAAGACCGCATCACGGTGGAATTTCCGGGCGGAGTCGGGGATCCCGGCGAAGGCCCTTCAGACACGGCCCGGCGGGAGCTCCTGGAGGAGACCGGCTTCCGGGCTGGTCGGATCACCGAGCTCGGGCGGTGCAGCCCCAATCCGGCCCTGTTCAAGAACCATTTCCACGTTTTCCTCGCGGAGGATCTTGTCCAGACCGGCAGCCAGCATCTGGATGCGGACGAGGTCCTGAACTTCATGCTCCTGCCGAGGGAACAGGTCGTCCGGTCGTTCGGAACGGGCGAATTCACACATGCGTTCACCGGGACGGCTCTGGCTTTCTACATGAGGCATGCAGGATATGTGCCGGGCAGTTTCCCGGGAGAGGGATGAGATGGAATACCAGAAGATCAACTCCGAGACGATAGACAGGTGGTGCCGCGAAGGATGGGAATGGGGACAGCCGCTGTCCCATGAGGAATATCTCGGCGCAAAGAACGGCAACTGGTCTGTGAAGCTCACACCGGTCAGGGCGGTGCCCCGCGGATGGTTCGGGGAGCTTTCGGGAAAGAAGGTCCTGGGGCTTGCGAGCGGGGGAGGACAGCAGATCCCGGTATTCGCTGCTCTGGGAGCGGAATGCACTGTGCTGGATTATTCGCAGGAGCAGTGCGAGAGCGAGAGAAAAGTCGCTCAGCGGGAGGAATACGGAGTCAGTATCCTGTGCCTGGACATGACAGAACCGCTCCCTTTTCCGGAGGGTTCCTTTGACCTCATATTCCATCCGGTATCGAACTGCTACATCAGGGAGACGGAGCCCGTGTTCCGGGAGTGCTTCAGGGTGCTGAAACCGGGCGGCAGGCTACTCGGCGGATATGACACCGGCATCAACTATATCTTGGATGAAGGTGAGGAAAAGATCGTCAGATCTCTTCCGTTCGATCCGACGGCCGACAGGGAACTCTACGAGTACTGCATGGAAGGTGACTGGGGGATCCAGTTCTCCCATACTCTGGAGGAGCAGATCGGAGGACAGCTCAGAGCCGGGTTCATCATCAGGGACCTGTATGAGGATACCAACAGCTCGGGCAATCTTCACGAAAAGAACATCCCGTCATTTGTGGCGGTGCTGGCGGAAAAACCCGTATAAGACGAAAAAGAGAAGGTGGCTTCAGTAAGTCCTGACCTTCTCTTTTTGATATTCAAGCGGATTACGGGGCTCGAACCCGCCACCTCGACCTTGGCAAGGTCGCGCTCTACCAAATGAGCTAAATCCGC
>CACZSC010000145.1 GCA_902783755.1 uncultured Ruminococcus sp.
GAGACGCAGTGCTCCCTGAAGCAGTCCAGCACGTGCTCCGTGTTCAGTCCGGAGATCCGGTCTATGCCGCTGAATATGCCGGCGAGTTCCAGTTCCGCCTGTTCGCACAGCCGGCGGGTCTTATCCGATATCTGCATCTGTCTTCTCTCCTCCCGGAGTCTTTTCCCTGTTCCTTATGCCCAGCCAGATCAGCAGCACCGAGATGTCCGCCGGGTTCACCCCGGAGATCCTGGAGGCCTGGCCCACCGTCAGGGGCTTCACCCTGTTCAGCTTCTGGGCGGCCTCAAGCCTCAGCCCCCTGATCTGCGAGTAGTCCGTGTCTTCGGGGAGCCTGGTGCTGTCGGCCTTCTCCTGGCGCCTCACTTCCTCGAGCTGGTGCCTTATGTATCCTTCGTATTTTATCTCCGTCTGGACCCTTTCCCTCAGCCCTCCCGGAAGGGACGGCCGGTCACCGTCGTATGGCGCCGTGGAATCGTAGTCCAGCTGGGGGCGCCGTATGATCTCGGCCAGGGTGGTGCCGCTTGAGAGCGGCGCGGTGCCTCTCGATTCGAGCAGCCCGTTGATTCCTGACGAGGGCCCGATGTTGAACCCTTTGAGCCTCTCCACCTCGGCCTTCACCCGTGCGGTCCTCTCGAGAGAGGCTTCATATCTCTCCCTTGAGAGCAGGCCCGCATCGAAGGCGTACTTCGAGAGCCGTTCCTCGGCGTTGTCCTGGCGGATCAGGAGCCTGTACTCGCTCCTGCCGGTCATTATCCTGTAGGGCTCGTTCGTACCCTTCGTGACCAGGTCGTCTATGAGGGTCCCGAGATACGACGAGTGCCTCGGGAGGGTGATCTGCTCCATGCCGCGGACGTACAGGGACGCGTTGAGCCCCGCCAGGAGCCCCTGGGCGGCCGCCTCCTCGTATCCCGACGTGCCGTTGAACTGGCCCGCGCCGTAGAGCCCCTTTATCTTCTTGAACTCCAGGGTCCCGAGCAGCTCCAGCGGATCTATGCAGTCGTATTCTATGGCATAGGCGTAGCGCATTATCTCGGCGTGCTCGAAGCCCTCGAGGCTCCTCAGCATCTTCTCCTGCACGTCCGTGGGAAGGGACGAGGAGAACCCCTGCAGGTATATCTCGTCCGTGTCGAGGCCCATGGGCTCCACGAACAGCTGGTGCCGCTCCTTGTCGGCGAACCTTATGACCTTGTCCTCAATTGACGGGCAGTATCTGGGTCCCGTGCCGTGTATCCTGCCGGAATACAGTGGGGATCTTCCGATATTGTCCCTTATGATCTGATGGGTCCTGCCGTTGGTGTACACCACGTGGCAGGGGACCTGTTCTATCCTGTTGAGCTCCTCTTCGTCCGTGAGGACCGAAAAGGGGGTGATGTGCTCTTCCCCGTACTGCACCTCGAGCCTGCCGAAATCTATGGACCTTCTGTGTATCCTCGGCGGGGTCCCGGTCTTGAAGCGCATCATGGAGAGCCCGTATCTTCCGAGGGCCCCCGTCAGATGCGACGCGGGCAGGGAGTTGTCGGGGCCCGAGGCCCTCATCACGTCCCCCACGTGGGTCACGCCCCCGAGATAGGTCCCGGTGCAGATCACGGCCGCGGAGCATCCGAACTCCCCGGCGGGTTCCGTGACGACGCCGCATATCCGCGTCCGTCCGTCCTCACCGGCCTCCGTGACGATGTCCGTCACCTCCGACTGGATCAGGCAGAGGCCGGGCTGGGACTCCACGGCCTGCTTCATCAGCCCCGAGTATCTGCGCCGGTCGGCCTGGACTCTTTTCGACCGCACCGCGGCGCCCTTGCTTTCGTTGAGCATCCTTGACTGGATCGTTGCACGGTCTGCCATGACGCCCATCTCGCCGCCGAGAGCGTCGATCTCGAACACCAGATGCCCCTTGCCCGTCCCGCCTATGGAGGGGTTGCAGGGCATGTTGGACACCGAGTCCAGGGACATGGTGAACAGCGCCGTCCTGAGACCGCACCTGGCCGAGGCCAGGGCCGCCTCCACGCCGGCGTGTCCCGCGCCGACCACGATAACGTCGAATCTCCTGTCGTATGTAAACGTATCCGTAATAACCACCTTTGTTTCAGATCTTCGCGATGAGCCCCACCAGGGTCACCACCGGTATTATCGTCAGGGTGCACAGGACCGTGGAGGTGCCCACCAGTCCTCCCGCGTACCCGGGCGACATCTTGTATACCTCCCCGAACATGGTCACCACCGAGGCGCAGGGCATGGCCGCCATGACGCCGCCGAACAGTATGAGATATTCCGGAAGGCCCATAAGTCTCATGATGAGGGCCGCCACGAGGGGCAGCACTATCATCTTCATGGCGCTGACATAGTATATATGGGGATTGGCGAACAGCTTCTTCAGCTTCACCCTGGCGATGTTCGCCCCGGCCACCATTATGGACAGCGGGGTCCCGAGGGCCGCCAGATATCCCGTGAAGGACGTGATGACCGTCGGGAGCCTGAACCCCAGGACGAACAGGACGAAGCCTATGACGCAGGGGATGGTCCCGTAGTTTATGAATATCTTCCTCGGGGTGAGCTTTATGTCGTCCCTGCCTCTCGACAGGATCATTATCCCCCAGGTCCACATGACCAGATGGAAGCTGGCCAGGAAGAACGCCCCGTAGAACAGCCCGGTCTTCCCGAACACGGATTCCAGGATGGGGAATCCTATGAAGGCGGAATTGCCGAAGAGCATGGCGAACTCCGATATCTTCCTCTCATCGAGATCCCTTATGGGCTTCGCCAGAAGATACGCCAGCACCGCGATCCCCCCGTGGAGCCCCAGCCCCAGCAGCAGGATCCAGAGCCCCGTCTGCAGGTTCTCCGGGCTGAACTCGCAGCCCAGGAAGGAGTTCACGATGAGGAAGGGCTGCACTATCTTCAGTACGACCACCGAGATCTTTTCCGTGGCTGTCTCGTCGAGGACCTTCAGCTTCCCGCCCACGAATCCCGTGAGAAGGAGCAGGGCCAGGGTCCCTACCGTCGACAGCAGACTTACAATATCAACCATAATCCTTTATTTAACTCGCTTTTCGCGATTTTTTTACGCCTATCGCTATCCCGGCCCCAAGGGCCAGCACAGCCACCGCGCCTGCAGCGATACCGATGAACATTCCCCTTCGGTCGGTATTATCCGGGGTACCGGGGGCGTCATCCGTGTCTTCCGTCCGGGCCGTTCCCGGTTCAGCTCCGGCCTTCGGCGTATCCGTGTCACCGGGCGCATCGGTTTCCGTTTCGGTTTCCGTTTCCGTATCGGGAGCCTCTTCCAGCACCTCGCCGCACACGCTGCACACGACGCTGCCGTCCTCCCGCGCCTCGGGCACATGTCCCGGGGCCTCTATCTCCTCTTCGGTCTCCTCGCCGCAGACCGCGCATCTCATGATCCTGACGCCGGGCTCCGTGCAGGTGGGAGGCGTCACCGAGGCCTCTTCGAAGGTGTGGCCTTCCGCCGGCCTTTCCTCTGTCCTCTCGTCACCGCACACGGCGCATCTCTCCACGAGCCGCCCGTCTTCAAGATGGGTCGCCTCCGTGTCCTCGATGACCTCGTACTGATGGCCGGAGGGCGGGATCACTTCTTCGGACACGAATCCGCATACCGTGCATACCGAGACCCGTTTACCGGGTTCCGTGCAGGTGGGGGCCTCGTAGGACTGCTCCTCGAGATCGTGGCCTTCCCCGGTCCTGATCTCCACTATCTCGTCCCCGCAGTTGCGGCATCTCTGCCACAGACGGCCGTCCCTGGCGTGGGTGGGCTGGCTGTCCTCGAGGGTCTCGTAGTCATGGCCCGTGGCCGGCAGCACCTCGGACTTCGTGTGCACGTCCATGGGCGCGCCCTTCTGGTTCAGGTTGAAGGCGATCTGGCATACGTATTCCGCGTATCCGTCGGAAGTGCATGTGGCGGCGGAATAGTAGGTAGCTCTCCAGAAATGCCCCTCAGGATCCGGTTCCAGCTGCCTGATCCCGGCTCTCGCACCGCAGATCTGGCAGCGTCTCGACTCCGTGCCCGCGTAGACGCAGTTTGACGGATAGTCCGTCTCCCAGTCCCCGAACACGTGCTCATGGCCGGTATAGTAGCTTATGATGGCATCGGCCTCGGCCCTGGCGATGGCTCTGAGATTTTCGTCATCGTCCAGGATCGCAAGATCGTACGGGTTCGAAAGGTAACCGTGCTCTATTATGATGGCCGGGATCCCGAACTTGGAGCCGAACATGTTTATGGAATAGTAGTCGCTGGGGATGCCCAGATCCGGACGGCCCGGCATGTCCCACTGATGGATCTCATCCCAGTAATAGACCCCCAGGGAATCCCCCGTGTCCACCCTGGTGTCCACCCGTCCTCTGTAGATCCCTGAGGATGAGCTGACCGCGTCAAGCAGCATCTCCGCCAGGTCCCGGGCACAGAACCTGTCTATCCTCGACACGAAGGCCGTGCAGCCTCCAACGGAGGCCTGTTCGAAGGTGTTGCAGTGCATGGAGATCAGCACGTCCGCGCCGGCGTCCACCGCAGCCCTGACTCTCGGGACGAAGTGGAGGTATATGTCGTCCTCATGGGTGAGCACCGCCGTGAACCTGCCGTCCTCGTTGAGGTAGTCCCTCAGATACCGGGACAGCTTCATGTTGTATGTCTTTTCGGGATAGGTGCCCGCGTCGGAGCCTCCGTCTATGCCTCCGTGACCCGGGTCTATGGCGACGACTATCTTCCCGTCGGCGTCCATATCCGCAAGTACGGCGGCGGACATCAGAAGACAGACCAGCAATATGGCAAACACCGAAACGGCTGTGCGAATCCCTCTCATAAAACGGCACCTTTCCCCCACAATAACTCATTGTCTATTATATCCGCAGGACGTGTCAAATTCAAGGGTTTTTCGCCGATTGCCGCAGGCCCCGGCCCGCTTTTCTCGCTTGCATGAGGACGGGGGTTATGATATAATCCAGAGTGACTGAAACACATGTCCGTGCCCCGGCGCACGGGGACTGGAGCAGGCCATGATAAGACTTGACAGATACCTGTCGGAGGGCGGGAAGTTCACCCGCAGGGAGGCGGGGGAAGCCGTGAGGCGGGGCCTCGTGGCGGTGAACGGAGAGACCGTAAGGGACCCCTCCCGGAAGGTGGACGAGACCGCCGACAGGATCACTGTGGAAGGCGCGGATTTCCGGTATACCGAGTTCAGATACGTGAAGCTGAACAAGCCGGCGGGATACGTCTCCACCACGGATCCCGGGGAGAAGTCCGTCATGGATCTGGTGCCCCCGGAATTCAGGCGGGCGGGGGCCTTCCCCTGCGGCCGGCTGGATATCGACACCACCGGGCTGCTGCTCATAACCAACGACGGGCAGCTTGCCCACGAGCTGCTGTCCCCGAGGCACCACTGCGAAAAGACGTACCGCTACAGGTGCAGGCCGGTGGACGGGGAGCAGATCCGGAGACTGGAGGAGGGGCTGGACCTCGGTGACTTCACGACGAAGCCCTGCAAAATCGAGGCCGAGGATCCCGAGCACGGATCCATCACCCTCACCGAGGGGAAGTTCCACCAGATCAAGCGCATGTTCCTGGCCGCGGGCTCGGAGATCCTTGAGCTTGAGCGGACCGGGTTCGCGGGCCTTACCCTTTCGGGGATCGGCAGAAGGGGCGATTACGCCGAGCTGACCGAAGAGGAGACGGAACTGCTGCGCAGGGCGGCAAGATCACAGAACGCATAACAAAAACATATCGCATACAGGAGAAAAACATGGACATCAATGCCAGACTATCGGAAGAGCTTCAGATCCCAAGAGCAAGGCTGGACGCCACCGTCGAGCTCCTCGACGCGGGGAACACGGTGCCCTTCGTCGCGAGATACAGGAAGGAAGTGACGGGAGGCCTCGACGACACCGTCCTGAGAAAACTGATGGACAGGCTCACCTCCCTCAGGAACCTGGAGAAGAGGAAGGACGAGATCAAGGCTCTGATAGACGCCCAGGGCAAGCTCACGGAAGAGCTCATAGAGGCCATCGACAGGGCTGAGACCGTGACCGAGGCCGACGACATATACCGTCCCTACAGGCCGAAGCGGAAGACCCGTGCCTCGGTGGCGAAGGAGAAGGGCCTGGAGCCCCTGGCGGAATACATAATGCTGCAGCAGGCCTCCTACGACGTGCCCGTCGAGGAGGAGGCCCTCAGATACGTAGATGAGGAAAAGGGTGTGGCCAGCGCCGAGGAGGCCCTCGCCGGCGCCAGGGACATCATCGCCGAGTCCGTCTCGGACAACGCGGAATACAGGAAGGAGATCCGCTCCCTCACCTTCAAGTACGGCATGCTGAACTCGAAGAAGCTGGCGGAGGCCCCCGTGTACGAGCAGTACTACGAATATTCCGAGCCCGTGGCGAAGATCCCCTCCCACCGGGTCCTGGCGGTGAACAGGGGCGAGAAGGAGAACGCCCTGTCCGTCTCGGTGACGGTGGACCGGGAGATAATACTCAACTACCTGTTCTCGGAGGTCATAACGAACTTCAGGAGCCCCGCCTTCCCCCACGTGGCGGCCGCGGTGACCGACAGCTATGACCGCCTCATCGCCCCATCAATAGAAAGAGAGATAAGGAACGACCTCACGGACTCCTCCAGCGAGAACGCCATAAAGCTCTTCGCCGTGAACCTGAGGAACCTTCTGATGCAGTCACCCCTGAAGGGCAAGACGGTGCTGGGATACGACCCGGGCTACCGGACGGGATGCAAGCTGGCGGTGGTGACCCCCACGGGCGCCGTCCTGGACACGGCGGTCATCTATCCCACAAAGCCCCACGAGAGGATCGAGGAATCAAAGAGAGTCGTCAAGAGGCTCGTGACGAAATATGACGTGGACGTGGTGTCCATAGGCAACGGCACGGCCTCCGCCGAGAGCGAGATGTTCATCGCGGAGACTCTGGCCGAGATGGGCGGGAAGACCAAGTATATAATCGTTTCCGAAGCCGGGGCGTCCGTATATTCCGCTTCAGAGCTTGGAGCCGAGGAGTTCCCGGACTTCGACGTGACCGAAAGGAGCGCCGTATCCATCGCCCGCCGCCTCCAGGATCCCCTGGCGGAGCTGGTGAAGATCGACCCCAAGTCCATAGGCGTTGGCCAGTACCAGCACGACATGAAGCCCGCCAGGCTGGACGAGGCCCTGACGGGAGTGGTGGAGGACTGCGTGAACTCCGTGGGAGTGGACGTGAACACCGCCTCCTACAGCCTGCTGTCATACATCGCGGGGATAAACTCCGCCTCCGCGAAGAACATAGTGAAATACCGCGAGAAGAACGGCGAGTTCAGGACCAGGCAGGACATACTGAACGTGCCCCGTTTCGGAGCCAAGGCCTTCGAGCAGGCGGCCGGGTTCCTCAGGATCCCCGGCGGCAGCGAGGTGCTTGACAACACGGGAGTGCATCCCGAGTCGTACGGCGCCACCGAGAAGCTTCTCGCGACCTTCGGCAGGACCACCGCAGACGTGACAGGCGGCCTGTCCCTAAGGGACGAGGTGAAGGCCTACGGCATGAAGAAACTCTGCGGGGAGCTCGGCATAGGCGAGATGACCCTCTCGGACATCCTGAAGGAACTTGAGAAGCCCGGAAGGGACATAAGGGACACCCTGCCCCCGCCGGTGCTGAGGGAAAAGGTCATGACCCTGGAGGACCTGACCCCGGGGATGATCCTCACGGGAACGGTCCGGAACGTCATCGACTTCGGGGCCTTCGTGGACATCGGGGTCCATCAGGACGGCCTGGTCCACATCAGCGAGATCTCAAACAGATACATAAAGCACCCCTCCGAGGTCCTTTCCATCGGGGACGTGGTGAAGGTGATGGTGAAGTCCGTGGATCTGAAGAGGCAGCGCATCGGACTGACCATGAAGTTCTAGACCGGGGCCGCAGCCTGACGGAGATATATCAAAGTCGGCAATGTGTACATATTGCACAAACTAATAAATAAATTTTCGGTCAAAAAAACTCTTCATTTTCACATGCGGTTTTGGTATAATCTATCGGTAAGGTTATGACCTCATCACAAAACAGCTTTTTTCGGCGCTGGCTGTCATCAGCCGGCCGATTCCAAGGAGGATTATAAACATGGCAAGCCTTTCACTGAGACACATTTACAAGAAGTACCCCGGCGGCGTCACGGCCGTAAGTGATTTCTGTCTTGAGATCAAGGATAAGGAGTTCCTGATCCTCGTCGGTCCTTCCGGATGCGGAAAAACGACGACCCTCCGTATGATCGCCGGACTTGAGGAGATCACGGAAGGCGAGCTCTTCATCGGAGACCGTCTGGTCAATGACGTGGCTCCGAAGGACAGGGACATAGCGATGGTGTTCCAGAACTATGCTCTGTATCCTCACATGTCAGTATTTGACAACATGGCCTTCGGACTCAAGCTCCGCAAGACGCCGAAGGAAGAGATAAAGCGCAGAGTCGAAGAGGCTGCCCGCATCCTCGACATCACCCACCTGCTCGACAGGAAGCCGAAGGCTCTGTCCGGCGGTCAGAAACAGCGTGTCGCCCTGGGAAGAGCAATCGTCCGCAACCCGAAGGTATTCCTTCTCGACGAGCCTCTGTCCAACCTGGACGCCAAGCTGAGAGCTGCCATGAGAACCGAGCTCACCAAGATCCACCAGAGAGTCGGTACCACGTTCGTATACGTCACCCACGACCAGGTCGAGGCCATGACGATGGCCACGCGCATCGTGGTCATGAAGGACGGTCTGATCCAGCAGGTCGACAGTCCCCAGAACCTCTACGACAACCCGGTCAACCTCTTCGTGGCGGGATTCATCGGCACTCCCCAGATGAACTTCATCAATGCCCAGCTTGAAAAGAAGGGCGACGGCATCTATCTCACCTTCGGTTCCAACTCGCTGAAGCTTCCCAAGGCCAAAGCGGAATCCGAGGAGATCCAGGAATACATCGGCAAGGAAGTCATCGCAGGCGTCCGTCCCGAGTGCATACACGACGACGAGGCCACACTCAAGGCCATGTCCGACTGGATCATCGAGACCGACGTGGAAGTCACCGAGCTCATGGGCGCCGAGATCTACCTCTACCTGGTGGCGGAGGAGACGAACCTCACGGCGAGAGTGTCCGCCAGATCCACTGCGAGAGCCGGAGACATCATCAATGTGGCCCTCGACATGGAGCGCGTCCACATCTTCGACAAGGACACGGAGCGCTGCATCATCCACTGATACACCCAATATGTCATCCTCACGGAGACTGCCCGGCGGCAGTCTCCTTTTTTTGCTTTTTTGTGAACTCCGGGGCTCTGTATGCTAATTTTCCGGGCAAAAAACGCCGATTTTCACGATTTTTAACAAATATTATCATTTTAGTTATTGACTAAAGGCCTCCGAAGTGGTAAATTAATATCACAAATTAGCACTCACACTGCTGAAGTGCTAAAAACGAGGATCGAGGGGGATAGAATTGGCTGACAGGAATCAAGAACTCAGTGAAAGAAAGAAGCTGATACTGAAAGCTGTCATAGACGCCCATATAAAGAACGGCGAGCCCGTGGGCAGCAAGACCCTTACCAGGCACGAGCTCATATCCTGCTCCTCCGCCACAATCAGGAACGAGATGGCGGAGCTGGAGAACCTGGGCTACCTGGAACAGCCCCACACCTCAGCGGGAAGGATCCCGTCGGAAGCCGGATACCGTTTCTACGTGGACTGGCTTCTGGACAGATACAACCTGACCAACGCCGAGATCGACGAGCTGAGGGCCAACCTCAGCCAGAAGCAGGCCGAACTGGACTCCATCATGGAGACCGCGGTGAAGCTGGCGGCCAAGCTCACCAACTACACTGCCCTTTCCGTGAAGCCCAAGATCCTCAGGATAACGGTCTCGAGATACGAGATAATGAGGATCGACGACTACACCTGCATGCTCATAATGCTGATCGGAAGCATGGTGAAGACCAAGTACATGCATTCCGACGCACCCATCCCGCAGCAGGCGGCCGCCCAGCTCTCGTCGGTACTGAACATGACCGCCACGGGCATAACTGCCTCGGAGTTCAACATGCCCCTCATCATGAAGATGGAAGGGGCCATGGGCGAGTACGACTACATGGTGACGCCGGTGGTCAAGGCCATCTGCCAGGCCATGTCGGAGTTCGACGGCAGCGACCTCAAGTTCGAGGGAGTCAACAGGCTCCTGTCCTATCCGGAATTCTACGACGTGGACAGGCTGAGGGAGATACTGGCGCTGTTCGAGAAGAAGGACGCCCTGCTTGACGTGCTTTCCGACACCAACGGCAGCGACGACGGGCTGAAGATCCTGATCGGACGGGAGAACGTGGTCAAGGTCATGGACAACTCGACCCTCATATTCAAGTCCATCATCCAGAACGGCACGCCGGTGGGCGCCATAGGCATCATCGGGCCCACCAGGATGGATTACCGGCGGGTCATCGCCACGGTGGACAGCCTGGCGAAGGGCGTGAGCGCCGCCCTGGACAGCGGCAGGGGACCGAAAAAGATCAGCGGATCGGGTCCCGGCGGCAAGGACGGGTAAGTAAAACTTCCTAAAATATATACACACGTACGACCTTGGAGGTTATCATGTCAGAAAAGGACGAAAACATTTCCGGTCTGGAAGAGAACCTTCCGGAAACGGAAAGCGCCCCCTGCGACCAGAAGGACACGGGCGGCGAGAAGGAAAAGAAGGAAAAGAGAAGCGAGATCAGGAAACTGAAGGGCGAGCTGGAAACGGCGAACCGCGAACTCGCGGATCTCAGGAAGAACCTGGATGAGACCACCGACAAATACATGAGGCTGGCGGCGGAATACGACAACTTCAGGAAAAGGACCCAGACCGACCGGGCGAACGTCTACGGCGACGCGGTCAGCGACACCCTGACGAAGCTGCTCCCGGTGATCGACAACCTGCAGTATGCGGCGAAGTACTCGTCGGGGGAACCCGAAAAGCTGGCGGAAGGCCTGGCGATGATCCTGGGCAAGCTTCCCGAAACGCTGGAAAAGCTCAATGTGAAGGCTTTCGGCGAAGTCGGGGACAAGTTCGATCCGAACCTGCACAACGCGGTGCTCCACACGGAGGACGAAAACTACGGCGAAGGCGAGATAGTGGACGTGATGCAGTGCGGATACAGATACGGGGACAGGATCCTGAGATACGCGATGGTGAAGGTCGCCAACTGAAAATACAAACAAGTCAAAAATATCAAATAACATATATCGGAGGATACTGAAATGGCAAAAATCATAGGAATAGATCTCGGAACCACAAACTCCTGCGTGGCTGTATACGAAGCAGGCGAACCGGTAGTGATCCCGAATTCAGAAGGCAACAGGACGACACCTTCCGTGGTGGCGTTCTCCAAGACAGGCGAGCGTCTCGTGGGACAGGTCGCAAAGCGTCAGGCCATCACGAACCCTGAAAAGACCGTCTCGTCCATCAAGCGTGAGATGGGCACCGAATACAAGGTGACCATAGACGACAAGAGATTCACACCCCAGGAGATCTCGGCAATGATCCTTCAGAAGCTGAAGGCTGACGCCGAGGCATACCTCGGGACTCCCATCACCCAGGCCGTCATCACGGTCCCCGCATACTTCTCAGACTCCCAGCGTCAGGCTACCAAGGACGCAGGCAAGATCGCAGGCCTCGAGGTCATGCGTATCATCAACGAGCCTACGGCAGCTGCACTGGCATACGGGGTGGACAAGGAATCCATCGAGCAGAAGGTCATGATATTCGACCTCGGCGGCGGCACGTTCGACGTGTCGATCCTCGATATCTCCGACGGAGTGTTCGAGGTCCTGGCCACCAACGGCGATACGAGACTCGGCGGCGATGACTTCGACCAGAGGATCATCGACTGGATCGCCCAGGAATTCATGAGAGACAACGGCGGCATCGACCTCCGCAAGGACAAGATGGCTCTCCAGAGACTGAAGGAAGCCGCTGAGAAGGCGAAGATCGAGCTGTCCAGCGCCATGAGCTCCAACATCAACCTGCCCTTCATCACGGCTGACGCCACGGGCCCGAAGCACTTCGACGCAAACCTCACGAGAGCAAAATTCAACGAACTCACCGCAGACCTGGTGGAGCGCACCATGGGCCCGACGAGAAAAGCCCTGGCGGACGCCGGACTCTCCGTGAGCCAGATCAGCAAGGTGCTCCTGGTGGGCGGTTCCACGAGGATCCCCGCAGTCCAGGACGCTGTAAAGAACTTCATAGGCAAGGAACCCTTCAAGGGCATCAACCCCGATGAATGCGTGGCGATCGGCGCCGCCATCCAGGCAGGCGTCCTTGGCGGAGACGTGAAGGATCTTCTCCTTCTGGACGTCACTCCCCTTTCGCTGGGCATCGAGACTCTCGGCGGAGTATCCACGAGGATAATCGACAGGAACACCACGATCCCCGTAAAGAAGAGACAGATCTTCTCCACGGCGGCAGACGGACAGACCCAGGTCGAGATCCACGTGCTCCAGGGCGAGCGTGAGATGGCCGCAGGCAACACCACCCTCGGAAGATTCATCCTTGACGGCATCACGCCGGCTCCCCGCGGCATACCTCAGATCGAAGTCACTTTCGATATCGACGCCAACGGCATCGTGAACGTATCCGCGATGGACAAGGGCACCGGCAAGGAACAGCATATAACCATCACATCCTCCACCAACATGTCCAAGGAAGACATCGACAAGGCCGTTCATGAAGCCGAAAGGTTCGCCGAGGAGGACAAGAAGAGGAAAGAGGCCGTTGAGGTCAAGAACAGAGCCGAATCCACAATCTACCAGAGCGAGAAGAGCCTGTCGGATATAGGCGACAAGGTGTCCGAAGATGACAAGGCCACCGTAAGGGCTGCCATCGACAAGCTGAAGGAGACCGTGAAGGGCGAGGACGTGGCTGCCATCAAGGCTGACACCGAAGCTCTCGAAAAGGCCTTCTACCCCATCGCCGAGAAACTCTACGCCTCACAGCAGCAGGCAGGCCCGGACATGGGCAACATGGGCGGAAACCCCGGAGCCCAGGGACCTGAACCCGGCCAGGGCGGCAACACATACTACAGCGCCGACTTCGAGGACAAGACCGGCGACCAGCAGTAATCAGGACAAAAAACATACATGGCATTTTTCCCAAGGGTCCCGCACCCTTGGGAAAAGGTGTTTATTTTATCATTGGCTGCCGGAGGAGATACTTAAATGGCAGAGACGAAAAGGGACTATTACGAGGTCCTGGGCGTTGACAAGAGCGCCGATGAGAATACCATAAAAAAGGCATACAGGACCCTGGCGAAGAAATATCACCCGGATATGAACCCGGGCGACAAGGAAGCCGAAGCGAAATTCAAGGAAGTCAACGAGGCCTACGACGTGCTGTCCGACCCCGACAAGAAGGCGAAGTATGACCAGTACGGCCACGCAGCCTTCGACCCGTCCTCTGGAATGGGCGGCGGAGGATTCGGCGGGTTCGGAGGATTCGGCGATTTCGGTTTCGACATAAACGACATCTTCTCGTCGTTCTTCGGCGGCTCCTCATCTTCAAGGAGGAACGGGCCCATCCGGGGCGAGAGCGTCAACGTGCGTATGACCCTTACCTTCGAGGAGGCGTTCTTCGGATGCAAGAAGGAAGTCAAGTACCGCAAGGCCCAGAAGTGCAGCGAATGCGGAGGCTCCGGAGCTGAAAAGGGGACATCCCCCAAGACCTGTACCGCCTGCGGCGGTTCCGGACAGGTGAGGGTCCAGACAAGGACGCCCTTCGGCATCATGCAGTCGTCGAAGACCTGCGAGACCTGCCGGGGGACCGGAAAGATCATCGAGAAGAAATGCCCGAAATGCAGCGGCAACGGCATAGAAGTGATCAGCAAGACCCTGGAAGTGAACATCCCTGCCGGCATCGACGACGGACAGTCAATAGCCCTCAGAGGACAGGGAAATGACGGTCTCAACGGCGGATCCGCCGGAGATCTGAACATCATCATCTCCGTAAGGCCCCACCCGGTATTCGAGAGGGACGGCTATGATCTGTACTGCGAGATCCCCATCACCTTCGCGGAGGCCACACTGGGAGCCGAGATCGACGTGCCCACCATGGAGGGCACCCAGAAGCTGACTATCCCGGAAGGGACCCAGACCGGCGCGGTGTTCACCCTTAAGAACAAGGGTGTCACCCGGATCAACTCGAAGACCAGAGGGAACATATATATCACCGTCATAATCGAGACACCGAAGAGCCTGACGGCCGAGCAGAGGAATCTGCTCCAGAAGTTCGCCGACGCGTGCGGCGAGTCCAATTATTCAAAGAAAGCCGGCTTCTTCAAGCGGCTCAAGAGGTAAACCATGGCAGGATCCGGAAAATGGGTGCAGCTCAAGGTCACCTGCAGTTCAAAGGACACGGACGCCGTGTCCGCCGTCATGTCCATGGTGGACAACGGCCTCATGATCGAGGACTATTCCGACGTCGAGACGATCATCAACGGAGTTTACGGCGAGCTCATAGACGAATCCATAATGAACGCCGACAGATCCGTCGCCTCCGTATCGGTCTTCGTCCCCCTGGAGAAATCCCCGGCGGAGAGCGAGGCATTCATAAAGAGGCAGCTTGACGGATCGGGCATAAAGTATAAGATCGAGCATACCGGCGTGTCCGAGGAGGACTGGGCCGATTCCTGGAAACAGTACTACAAGCCCATAAAGACCGGCAAAAAGCTCGTTATAGTCCCTCTCTGGGAACATTATGAACCGGAAGAGGGAGAGACAGTCGTGCTCATGGATCCCGGGATGGCCTTCGGCACCGGCACCCATGAGACCACGAGACTGTGCGCTTCCCTTCTCGAATCCTATGTGTCCCCGGGGAGCCGCGTCCTTGATGTGGGCTGCGGATCGGGCATCCTGGCCATCGCCGCGTCAAAACTCGGAGCGGGCTCCTGCTTCGCGTGCGACATCGACCCGGTAGCCGTCAAGGTGGCCCGGGAGAACGCCGACATCAACTCCACCCCGAACGTGAGATGCGAGGTCTCGGACCTTTTGAGGCACGTGCCCCGTACAGATGGCGGATATGACGTGGTGGTCGCCAACATAGTGGCTGACATCATAATCCGCATGTCTCCGGACGTGGGCGGATATATGGCGGAGAACGGGGCCCTGATCGTTTCGGGGATAATAGACACAAGAGCCAAGGAAGTGACGGACGTGCTGAGATCAGACGGTTTCGTCATCGAGTCCGAAAAATACGAGAACGGCTGGTACGCAGCCGCTCTCAGGAAGAAATAGTTATTTCAGAACAGTATTGTGCCCCATGAAGTCACATTCAGGACTTCATGGGGCTTTTTCTGCCGGAGTTATGTGTGTTTACCAAAAGTATACTCATAGTAGTCCCTAAGGGTTGGGTAATCATGGAATGACCCTTTGCCGGGACAATCCTCTGACAGAATCCTCAAATACTCTTTTCCCCCGCTTAAAAACTGTTTCCCTCTGATGATATTGCCTTTATTCTGACATTCACTAATCACTTTTTCACTGTACGGCACAATCCAAACATAGTTCTTTATACTATCCAGCAACCCGGACGGGAATGCTGAACCCTGATATATGACTTTTTTTGAAAACAGCCATCCCGGATCAAACAGTTCCGTCTTATAGTCAGTCCGTTCCTTCCAGGCCGGTTTTTCCGTATTCTGAGAGAAGTTTTCATCATCTCTGAGGAAAAGCATAACATCTCCCTCGTGGGTCATAGAAAAAAGGAGAACGGAGCCGTCACTCCGGTAAAAAGCCAAATCCTCAGGCATGTTGATCGGAGTTTCAGGAGTATTCTTATTGTACCAGTAAAACACGCCTTCTGTATAATTTTTCAGGAATCTCAGAGTCCTCTCGTTACATTCAAATACATCCAACAGATCAATACAACCATCGAATAATATCGATACAAAACATAAGTCTTTGGTGTTCGGATACAAAACCGGTTTTGGTGTCCAGTTAATGATATCGTGGTTATATCTCCTGAACGAAAAATATGATGAATACTTGAAGCAGGTATCAATAAGCTCTGCATAATCCTTTCCGGATATATCATAATTCCCGTCGGGGTATTCACTTTCATCCAGGTAATCACTGAAACAGAAACATCTCATTATCTATTTGCTCCCCTCCGCTGAAATGCTGTCAAGATCTTTGCATAACAGTGTACACCCCATGAGGTCTCAAAGGAATCCATGGGGTGTTTTTCTGTCACTTGGGATCTACTTCATCTATCGTAAGATGGGTCCTCAGGTCTTCCACGGGCCTGCCCGCGTCATCCGTGAACACGAGCCTGAACCGGAGCTCGTCCTGCTCGGAAGCGGTTTCCACGACGATCCTGTTGTCGCCGGATCTCATCAGCACTTTTTCGCCTGTGACCTTGTCCCCATTGACGTAGAGGCACGCAGGATAGTTGCAGTCAAGGACCGCCCTGACCTCCCCTTCTGTCTCCTTGTACGCGAAGCAGGTGAGGAAGTACTGGCGTTTCGCGCTGTCCGGAATGTAGATGAACCCGTCCTGCCTGTTCTTCTCCAGCTTCTTCATCCAGCCGTACAGGCCCTCTCCCAGATTGTTGAGGGAGAAATCCGGATCCGTGTAGTATTCCTTCGCATGGCTGTAGTCCTGCCACGGCTCGATGGGCAGAGTCATGAAATACCCGACTGAGATTTCGGGAATGCCGCGGGCGTAATCAAAGACTCCTGTTTTTACTTCCGCTCCCAGGTTCTCAAGGATCCTTGACCAGACACGGATGTCCTTTTCATCGCCCTTCTCATATTTCAGCTGTGACAGGAAGATCCTGCCCTTGCCTGATCTGAGGCACGCGAAGAACGTGTCTTTTTCTTTTGGATGTTCCCGGTTTATGCTCACGAGCGGTATTATCGCCATCTCGGTTTTGATCTTATGCCAGTGATAATCCTCCCATGGGGTCCCCGGAACATCCATGAGTATCGGCTGCGCATTGCCGCATTCGATCCTGTTGAAGGCGATCCTCTTGTTCTCGACCAGTCTGGGGGACATCACCACTTTGTCGTATCTGTAGAGATCGAACGGCGAGATCGAACATACCGAGCTGTCATCACTGACAGGCTGCAGGTGAGACACCTCGCAGCTTCCAGCACGGATATCCTCTCCCGAGACAGCAGACAGTTTCTCCGCCCCCGTCTCGCCGAAAGGAAGCGTCAGAAGCGTCCCGCCGTTGAACAGGAACGTCTTCAGGGATTCCGTGTCCGCGGTCGCGGGATCGGCGACTGCGATATCGGCTTCTCCGAGGTCGTACACCCGGCTGACGTTGAGCTCATCAAGCATCTCCCCGGATCTTTCATCGGCGGCGTACACCTTCCTGTAGGCTGTATAACCCGCATTTTCCGCGTATTCGAGTATGTTCCTCAGCAGAACGGCCGCCTGGGGCACTTTCTCGTAATTCTCGTTTATCTCGATCTGGCAGAACACCACGCTCCCCTTGCCGTGTCTCATGGTCATGAGCGGGGTCCACAGGTCTCCTCCGTCCGCATAATCTCCCGCCCCGGACTCCAGGACGAACGTATATTCTCCGCTCTGCGGCTTTGCAAAGTTTGAGTGTATCAGCGCTTCAGGCCTGTCCTCATGGACCGACGGGCCCCAGAATATAAGGTCATCGTCCGAAAGGCCCTTCAGGATCGGATGGCTGTGATTGCCCGTATACGCGCTGAAGAAATCCTGCTTTACGAGGGAAAGATTTCCGAGAGCGAACGTATTCTGTTCAAGGAACACGACAGAACCGCCCCGCGCGGCGAACTCTCCTGTCTCCTTCTGCACTTCATCCGGAGAAAGATCCAGCCTGTTTCCGAATACCAGCACCGAACCTTCGTCCGCTTCAGACACGGATCCGATCCTGCTGATGCCGGGCAGCAGCGCCCTGACCCTTTCAAAGCATTCCACGTTGCCTATATAGAATGCCTTGCGGCTTGTCCTGATGCTGTCCTTCTGTATGGTCCTCGGATAGAAACGGTATTCCCATTTCCTCTCGTGCATCAGTTCGTTCTCATGGTAAAGCCTCAGGGTAAGCTCCGCTTCCGTTTTTGCCGTGATGTCACCTGGATCGAACGTCAGTTCGAGGATGTGATCATCCGCAGGCGGCTGGGTGAATCTCTCCTCACCGGCCGTTTTTACACCATTGACTGTGAATTCATATTTCACTGTCGTTTCATGGCTGTGAAGCGTGTCATTGTAAACGTCAAAAGTCCGTGTCAGCGGCACATCGCCGTAGAAGGAGCTGTCATATTCACGGTTTATGACCGTTACCGCCTTGAACGCCTCCTGCATGAACGGCATGAGCGGGTTTTCCCTGTTTCTGGGGTATTTCTCCGGAAGCAGCCCGTTGTTTATCGTCAGGGAATTCTTCGGTATCCTCTTTGTGGGGCCGGTACCGGGGTAGATATCCTCATCAGGCATGCTGTAATTGAAATAGTATGCGAAATTGAAAGTGGAAAGCCCGGGCACGCCGAGACGTCTCGCATATTCAAGAAACAGCCTTTCCTTTTTTGCGAAACCGATCGCACATGGTTCGAAA
>CACZSC010000146.1 GCA_902783755.1 uncultured Ruminococcus sp.
CGCCCGGGCCGTGGTGAAGGTGAGTATGGCAAGGACCGTCATGCATATGGCCACCACAGTGAGCAGTATGGCCAGCGGCCCCAGTTTTATCGGAAGCTCCCTCATGGCACTTCCCTCCGTCATTGCAGAATATATAATGAAATATTACGTCACCCTATTGCAGGTGGCTGGCGGTATCCAGCGAATAGATCTCTTTTCCGGATACCGTGTCGGTCACGGATATATGCCCGTAGGCCATGTCCGGGACCAGGGCTCCGTCGTCACCTCCCGCCGGACTGACTGGGCTCCACTGCACCGTCACCTTCAGTTCACCTTCCGGATCGGGATTCATGTCCCTGTCGTAGCAGGCTTCGAGGATGCCTCCTCCGCTGTCAATGCGTACGTTCCCGCGGTCCAGGAGTTT
Organism: uncultured Ruminococcus sp.; assembly: GCA_902783755.1. GTDB lineage: Bacteria > Bacillota > Clostridia > Oscillospirales > CAG-272 > UMGS1696. The sequence goes on from CACZSC010000146.1 coordinate 404, forward strand.
CGCAAGCTCATCCATGTCGGCGCTTGCTGACATGGCCTCGGCCGCGTTCTCCGCAAGAGCGACGGAATTGGTCAGCAGTTTCGCTTCAGTGCTTTTCACCTTCGCAGCACCGAAAGCCTGGGTGATCACTAGGATTATGCAGATGAACACCGCTATGAGCACAAGGGTCTCCACATAGAATCCGGTTATCCTCTTTTTCATTCGGAGCCACCTCCGTTCTCAGAACTGCGCACGTTGACCAGCACGCTTCCGGCGTCGGTGGTGATCTCGAGCAGGTTCCCCGAAGGCCTGGTTACGGTAAACGTGCCGCACTTTCCTATGACCTGGGCGCTGGCCGGGTAAAGGGGCGATCCGGACTTCGCGAAGTCCTCCACGAGATTGCCTTCGTATCTGTATATGCGTACCGCGTACGAGGCACCGCCGCTGCCCTTCTGGGTGAGCACCAGCACCTGTCCGTATTCCGAGTCCTCCACCGCGACCCCGTCCAGGGAGTCGTTGCCCATGACGCTGGTCGATATATATGAAGAGAGACCTCTTGTACCGTAGTTCAGATCCCGGTCCTCAACCGTGTTCCTGTATGTCAGGGCGCCGAAGAGCACCAGGGCGAAGAAGCCCGCAAGGAACAGGGCCGCTATGGCTATGGTATACAGCCCGAGAGGGGATCTTTCAGAACTTTTCATAAGACAAAGGCCTCCTTTCTTTCAAGATCGTTTTCCCGGTCACTTTCCGGGTTTCGGGATCACTTCCACCGTGGGGGGAAGGTTCGACGCGAAGGCGTCGTATGTCACGTAGAAATCTTTTGTATTGACCGCGATGCCGTAGTGCTCCTCGAGATATTTCAGGTTCGGGGGATATACCCCTTCAACCGCGTAGCACTGACGGGCCGCGTCCATGACCGTCTGTTTTATGGCCTCCGCCCCTTCGGTCTTCCTTTCGCTGTTGGTGGATCTCACGGCAAATACGGCGAGAGCTGCCGCTATGACGATCACGAGCACCAGGATCAGAACAGGGACGAGCCGGTTTTTCTTTTTGTCAGAATACATCGTATCCCCCTTATCCTATGGAGCTCATCATTCCGATAAGAGGAAGCATTACGCTGAGGAGCGAAAGACCTACCGTCACCATGAGGACGAACGACAGGACCGGGTCCACCGTTCCCACCAGTCTGTCCACACGGGCCGCGCAGTCGTCCTCCAGATGCGAGTTCAGCTTTTCGAGGACGCTGTCAAGGTTGCCGCTGCGCTCGCCGGCCAGAAGCATCCTTCCGTATACCGGCTCGAACAGCTCCTCGTCATACGCCGCCTGGGCGAACCCGTGGCCCTCCTCCATGCGCCTCACGCACTTCTTCAGCTTTTCCTCCACCGGCTTGCAGTCGGTCATTGGTATGCTGTCCAGCACCGCCTCGTCCTGCAGCTTGCCGCTGGCAAGGAAGGTGGACAGGGCCCCGGTGAAACGGAACATGCCCATGGATTCAAGGATCTTAGATGTGGCGGGTATCTTGCTGAGCACATTCACCACGACGTCCTTCTTCCCGGTCTTCCAGAGGATGAGGCCGATCACGAGGACCACCGCCACGATGATCATGAGGATCAGGGCGAACCAGCAGAATCCGTAGGCCCAGTTGATGTAGTTATATGCCGAGGACGAAAGGCTTCCCGTCATGGAGTCGTATACCTTCACGAAGGACGGGAGCACCAGGGCCAGCATCACCACCAGCACCGCGATTATGAGGACCAGCATGGCCGCCGGATATATGAGGGCGTTCCTTATCTTGTCCTGTATGACCTTCTGGTCCGCGTAGTACGTGCTGAGCCTGAACATTATATCCTCGAGGTGGCCGGATTCCTCACCGGTCTTTACCATGCGGAGGGCGTATTTCGGGAATATGCCGCTGTCCTCCATGGCCTTCGAGAGAGTGCTGCCCTCCTCCACCGACTTTTTCATACCGACAAGAGCGGACTCCAGGACGCCTCCGGTCCTGCTTTCCCCGCTCTGCAGAAGAGAGATAGCCTCATCAGTCTGAATTCCGGACTGAATCATCATCGCCATGCTTTCGCAGAAAGCACTGACGCCTATATTGTCAAGTTTCCGTCTGCTCATCGTTTCTCTCCGTATATATCAATAGTAGTACAGGTCTGAATAGTTGCTTCCGTCGCCTATGAACTCGCTGTCCGTCCCGCTGGCGGAGAACGTAAGGTCCAGCCTTGTCCAGCCGGTTCCCGAGATCTCGAAGCTCACCGTGATCCATCCGGTCTCTTCCGTATAGAACATGTTCCAAGCGTGATAAAGGTCATTGGGGGACACATATCCGAACACCACCTTGGTGGGTATGCCCTGGGATCTGAGCATGGCCGCCGCCAGCACCGCGTAGTCGAAGCATATACCCTTACCGGCCCTGAGCGTGGCGTCCGGATCCGACATGTAGCTCTTGGAAACGGTGACCGCCTTTTCCCGGTCGTAGTTCACGGTGTAGCATATGAACTCGTATATCTTCCTGATGTAGTCCACCGAGTCCACGGCCGTCGCCGCCATGCCCTTCGCTCTTGAGACACAGTCCGAATCCATCGTATACGGCACGTAGTCTGACGGCCTTATGAAGGGCTCGAACTCGCTGTCCAGGACCACGTTGCAGACCTCGGAATAGAGTTCTATGTATCTCGACTCCGTGGTGTTCTCCATTACCCTGAAGGTGTATTCCGCGTCTCCGCACTGGAGCGGGAATATGGAGGGCTCGCCGTCCGAGGACATGTTGTAATTGTATGTCTTCTCACCGCATCTGACCTGGAACTTGAGCCTCGAGTCGGACTTTGCGCTGACCGCCACGTACCCTTTGTTCACATGGGAAACATCCAGCAGCACCTCTCCGTCCGCATGGGCTTCCTCCGGGTGGAACTCCGCCGTCTCGTAGGGAGGTATCTCATATGAGGTGCCGGGAGTCCTTACGGGGGTCTTCTCCGTGTCTTCGGTCTCGGGGGCGTCGGTGTCGGTGCCGGGCACCGGACCCAGCGTTTCGGAGGGATCCGGGCCTGTATCGGCCGTGCATGATGCCAGCAGCAACAGAACGGCAAAGATCACGCACAGCAGTCTTTTCCTGTACACAGGCATCCCTCCTTTCGAAACGCAGTTTTTTACGTATAAAGTATATCACACACGCGCGCAAATGACAACTGCCGGCATGCTTTTCCCCACCGGAGCCAGCCCGTTTTCCCGCTGAGGAATTCACTTTGAAAATTCACATTTGGTTTTTTGGAATTTTCTTCGGATAATTGTAAAAAATCTCTTGCTTTTTTATTTTCACTATGATAAAATAGCCAATGCTGATTTTTGAATTGGATTCAAACGAACCTGTAATGGAGGTGTAAGAATAATGGCTAAGTGCAGTGTATGCGGCAAGGGCGTTACATTCGGACATAACGTTTCCCACTCCAACCGCAAGACAAATAGAGCATGGAAACCCAACATCAGAAGAGTCAAGGCTGTTGTTGACGGAACGAACAGAACAGTCTATGTTTGCTCTCGCTGTCTCCGCTCCGGCAAGGTAACCAGAGCGTAAACCGATCGGGTTATGAAGAACGATCAGAACTCCCCAGGTACTTCACCCGGGGAGTTTTTGACTTATCCGGACAGGCGACCCGTGCCGAAGGCCTGCCTCGTGTCGGAGGAGGCCCCTGAGTGCGAGAGCCTGCTCTGCGGGATCTTCGGAGAAGGATTCAGGATCTTCCGCGTACCGGAGGACCGGCAGATACCATATCCCGTAAGATGCCATCCCGACATGATATTCACGGCCATCGGAGACGTGCTCGTCGTCCCGTCGGCATATTACGGCGATCACCCGGACCTCATTGATGAGATCTCCGCCCGTACGGGAAAGGAGATCATCCTCTCCCGTGACATGCGGGAAGCCGTGTACCCCTGTGACACCGGCCTCAACACCGCAGTGGGGGACGGTTTCATCATAATGAGGAAAAGCTCCTGCTCCCCTGCAGTAACGGAGCTTGCCG
>CACZSC010000147.1 GCA_902783755.1 uncultured Ruminococcus sp.
GAGGCTCTGGATATCCTGAAGAAAGCCGAGGAAAACGGCTACGTCCATCAGGTGACCAACATCGACGGGTCCGACCACATCTTCGACATCTGCAACTGCAACGTTCAGATATGCAACGCCCTCAGGACGTCTCTTCTGTTCAACACCCCGAATATGTCGAGGAGCTCGTTCACGGCCAACGTCAACAAGGAGAACTGCGTGGCATGCGGACGCTGCGTCGAGATCTGCCCTGCAGGCGCCGTAAAACTCGGTCAGAAGCTCTGCCAGAAGGACGGCACCGAAGTCAAATATCCGAAGGCTGTTCTTCCGGACAAGATCCGCTGGGGCAAATACGCCTGGGATGAGAACTACAGGGATACCGCAAGAGTCAACACGCACAAGACGGGAACCGCGCCGTGCAAAACGGCATGCCCCGCCCACGTGCCGATCCAGGGTTACCTCAAGATGGCAAAGGAAGGCCGCTACGACGAGGCCCTCGCGCTGATCAAGCGTGAAAATCCGTTCCCCGCCATCTGCGGCAGAGTCTGCAACAAGCGCTGTGAGGACGCCTGCACAAGAGGCACCATCGACAAGCCGGTAGCTATCGACGACGTCAAGAAATTTCTCGCAGAGCGCGATCTCCATGCCGAGACAAGATACGTCCCGAAGAAGATTATCAACAGAGTACACGGCGAATGGGATCAGAAGATCGCCATCATCGGCGCAGGTCCTGCAGGACTTTCCGCCGCATACTATCTCGCGGAAAAAGGATATTCCCCCACGGTTTTCGAGAAGCATGAAAAACCGGGCGGAATGATGACTTACGGAATCCCCTCCTTCAAGCTCGAAAAGGACGTCATCGACGCTGAGATCGACATTCTCCGCGAACTCGGCGTAGAGTTCAGATGCGGTGTTGAAGTCGGCAAGGACGTCACGATAAGCGAACTCAAGGAACAGGGATATGAGGCGTTCTATATCGCCATCGGCTGCCAGGGCGGCAGACTCCCCGGAGTTCCGGGCGACACCGCCGAGGGAACCGAGATAGCCGTGAAATTCCTCGAGAGAGCGCTTTCCGACACAGCGAAGGATATGAAAGGCAATGTCGTTGTCATCGGCGGCGGAAATGTCGCGATCGACTGCGCCAGGACAGCACAGCGCAAGGGCGCCGACAATGTCTCCATGTACTGCCTCGAGTCCCGCGAGACGATGCCCGCCTCTCCCGAAGAGATCGAAGAGGCTGAAGATGAAGATGTAGTCATCAATCCGGGCTGGGGTCCCAAGGAGATCCTCACGGACGATGCCGGCAAGGTAACAGCCATCGTTCTGAAGCGCTGCCTCTCCACGATCGACGAGGCGACCGGAAAATTCTCACCGAAATACGATGAGGACGACACAGTCATTGTTCCGGCTGACAGAGTGGTATTTGCGATCGGTCAGGCCATCGAGTGGGGCAAACTTCTCGAAGGAACAAACGTCACCTTCCATCACGGCAATTATCCTGTGGCAGATTCCTTCACCTATCAGACAAACGATCCGTGCATCTTTGTCGGAGGCGATGTCTATACAGGACCGAAGTTCGTTATCGACGCCATCGGTCAGGGACACGAGGCCGCGGAATCTCTCCGCCGCTTCGTATCGAAGAACAACGTATCCCAGACTCTCGCAAGAGACCGCCGTTACTTCAAGTCGCTGGACAAGGACAACATCGCTATCGATTCCTACGACACAGCCCAGCGTCAGGTTCCTCCGGTAGACGAGAGCATCGATTACAAACACGGTTTCGTTGACAACCGCCTGATCTTCACCGAAGAGCAGGTCAAGGCTGAGACATCCCGCTGCCTCGGATGCGGCGCGTCAGTAGTCGATCCGAACAAGTGCATCGGATGCGGTCTCTGCACGACAAGATGCGAATTCGACGCCATCCACCTCGTACGCGATCATCCGGAAGCCTCCGATATGCGCAGAGCCGAGGACAAGGTCGGCGGACTTCTCTCTTACGCTATCCCGAGAGCGTTCAACATCCTCCGCAACAGCTCAAGCGAGGAAGCGAAGATGATGCGTGAAAAGCGCAAGGAGTACAACAAGGCGACCAAGGAATTCCACAAGACACATCCGCACACCGGTAACGGAGTGGATATAAACGAGCTGATGAGCGACTGATCCTCACCGGCAGATTCCTGAATCAACCAAAGGCAGGGAATGTTCTTCATTCCCTGCCCTCTTTGTTTCGGCGGATCACCGGTATTACCCCACACGCACAGCACGTCTTATATTCACTTATATGTATTTATCTTCCTTTAAGGTGATTGCGATTGAATTTTCCGCTGATTCGTGATACATTTAATTGCACACAAAAAATGTCCATGTAGCTCAGTAGGATAGAGCGGTCGCCTCCTAAGCGACAGGTCGGGAGTTCGAATCTTCTCATGGACGCCAGTGAGAAAGCCTTTATTTATCTGCGCTTGCACGATTTTGAGGGCTTTCTTTTTTATGCTTTTTTTGAAATTGGTGAAGCCTCACACGACTGATACCCTCAGGGGCACATGCGTCACAAGCATGCCGTAGTTGTTAGTCAAAGATAAAACCGGCTAACTCACGACTAAAGTCAC
>CACZSC010000148.1 GCA_902783755.1 uncultured Ruminococcus sp.
AAAAATGTATCGGGATCCTTTTTAATTGCAGTTACAGGGCGATCCCTGTAGGAAGAAGGTACGATAAATGTCCCTTCGCTATCTGACGAGATATCATACAATTCTGCCCGGTCCTTATATACGCGCCATGTCAGGGCTGCAGGTTCAAATTTCGGTCCGACCGTCATGTCTTCGGTAACCGTCTCATAGACCAGCCTGTCAGGTTCTGTTATATGGTCGTAACTGATCTCTTTCTGCATCGCGTATTTTTCCGCCGCCGATCCCTCCGAACAGTGCAGAGTGCATCCGTAAATATAGATATATTTGCCATTCTCATCCATATCGCCCAGGTTGTAAGGAAAGACATCTTTTCCGAAGCGGTATGTACTGTCCGGGATCACAAAATCATAATTTTCATCCAGCATCGTGAACTGATCATCCTGTAAAGTCGTGATCCCGTCGGGAATAACGACAGGACTTTCGATCGCGTCGGGAACCCCCAGTATTATATCTTTTGCTTTACTTGTGATAAAGCCGCCCGAAGAAGCGAAATAAGGGTTATTTTCATCCACTTCGAACGCTTTGATCTCCATCATGTTGAAGGCGTTTGTGCCGATATACTTCACGTTGGGCCCGATATGAACCTGTTCGATGACTGTCTTTTCCTCATCTTCAAATGAAAACATAGCATAATCGCCAAAAGCCGTATTACCGATGTATTCGAGAGAATCCGGCAAGTTGAACGACGCCAGCCCCTGGCTGTCAAAGAAAGCCATATTGGCCACTTCTTTGATTGTATCCGGAAAGACCACGCCCTCGATCTGCGAATTCGCGAAAGCGCCGTACTCTATCCTCTCGGTCCCTTTTTCTACAGTATACTCACCGCTTCGGGCGGCCGGGTATTGGATCAGGGTCTTACCGTCTTTGCTGTACAGCACACCGTCCACCGTCTTATAATTCTCATTGCTGTCCGAAATCGTGATCTCTGTAAGGTTTTCGCAATCGTCGAACGGGATAGTTCCGATATATTCAAGTCCGTCAGGCAGCTTCACGGATGTGAGCATCGTGCGGGAAAAGGCATTTCTTCCTATACTCTCCACGCCGTCCGGAATATCGATCTCTGTAATAGCCGTTCCTTTGAAGGCTGCTATGCCGATCGTTTTAAGTCCCTGCGGAAGGTGGATCATACTGCCGGAGCTGAGTCCTCTTAAGGCCTCGTCCCTTATCTCTGTGACTGTGTCGGGGAGGTAGATCTCTGTGATCGTCTTGCTTCCTGCCAAAGAACTCGTTCCCAGCGCAGTCACGGTCTTTCCCGATATCTGTGAGGGCACGGTCAAAACTTCATCTTCCCCCTCATATCCCGTGATCACTGCGTTCTCTCCGGAGATATCCGCGTAGAGAACACCCTTGGGCGTCTCCACCGACGCGATGTTCCTCTCCTGCTCAAACTCTAGATCTATATACTCCGAACCGTGAATTTCACCGTTGATATCATTTACCGTCACCTGGCATATGAAATCATAATCATACTCCGAAGCCGCCTTCATTTCGACCCTGAAGCCCTTTTCAAGACACAGGGGATACATTTCGTATCCCTTATATTTCCAATCGTTGAACGGCTTCATATGACCTTCTTCATCCCTCTGAGGCGCATAAGCAACACTTCCCGCATTCACCAGTGAGTTGTAATTCGAAACATCGACGCTCCCTTTACCTCCTGCCCATGCGCTGCCGTTTGATGAAGAGATGTCGAGAATCACTGCCTCTTTTTCACCTTCAATATTTTTGACAGTGATGACGACTTCCTCATCTATAGTGGGATCAGTGTCCGTAAACTCATGTCCGGGGGTCAGAAGGCAGTAAACGGTTTTGTAGATGCACTCATCCCCGTTTTTCTGTTCCTGAACGCATGTCAGAGGAGCCGGTGCTTCCTCCAAATCCGTAGCTGCATTTATGAGCAGTGGATCGGATGGCATGTGCAGTACACCGTCTTCGTCAGGCTCGATCGATATATTGGCCGTCGCGATCGCATATGATCCCATACCGTTTCTCTGCAAGATCGTGTAGTATGCCTGCGACATGTTCTTCAGCTGTTCATCGGTAAGCCGCAGAGTCAGTTCGTCCCCGTTTCTCTCGATTTCCCCGAGAGTCCAGTCTGCATTAGTTCCTTCTATGCGAGTCTCTATATAGGATTGAACATAGTCAGAGTATTCCGAAGAGAGAACAGTCTCTTCAGAAGACAGTTCCTCCGAAACCCCGTAAAGTTCCAGATTGTCGCCGGGGAGATAGAAAGAAATGCCGTTCGCACCGGAAACGTTCGATGTGTACCGGACGACCATCCGGTCTAGCGCATTCCGTACCATCTCTGTCTCTTCGGGATACAGCTCTGTGAGATTTTCCGTAAAATCTCTCAAATCCAGAAGGTCAAATGCGTCTGCCTTTCCGCTCGCGGCGGCGAGTCCGAATGCTTTGGTCCTGCTCCGAGCTCTGTTCAGGTCCGCATAGTTTCCCTCTTCTATGCCTTTTCCCATAGCACTAAACAGTGTATTCATGCTTGCGATCAATTCGTCCGTTTGGCTCAGGTCCATGGCGACCAGCGTGGCAGCAGGATTAAAGAACTCTGATGTATTAGTCTCGTAATAATTCCCGTATGCATCTACGATAGATTCCGCAATCGTGCGGGCGTCATCAGTCCCGTTGAGAACACTCAGGAAACTGTAATCCCATCCCCTCCCGGATTCTAGTTCTTCGGAGCCGATCAGGTAAAGCGCGTAATTCTGCCAGAGCTTGGCACTTTCGACGGATCCCATAAGACAGGCGTCAAAACCTACCCAGTCGAGTTTCTTCTCACCTGCGAACATCGTCTCGTCCATCGCGGTACGCAGCTCTTCCAGCAGCAGACTGTCATTGTTAAAGAGCTCGTCGCTGCCATATCCCCACAAAGGGCCTGCGCCATGGTCCCACAGAATGAGCCCGTAATGCCTGGCCGGGTAATTGGCGGTACAGTAATTGATAAACTCCGCCAGCGTTTGGGGCGCGCCCATATCCGCGGTCTCAGTGGTCTGAGCCGTCACCACCGGGTTCTTGTCTTTGGACATGTCCAGGACGCTGTTATATGTATTTGAGATGTCGCTGGTCCATCTTTTGGCACCCCCGGTGTATACGACAAGATTGTTCTTGCTGTAGTCCAGACCTGCTCCTATCATCTCATTCATGTCATTTGTCGCAGCGCCGTAATGGCTCTCAAGATTCGATCCCACAA
>CACZSC010000149.1 GCA_902783755.1 uncultured Ruminococcus sp.
AGATCTTTCAGATATTCCTCCAGGCACATGCCTGATTCGTGTATCTTGTAAGCGTGGTACCGTCCCACGAACCTGTAATGCCACGGCTCAAACTGTATTCCCGTTATGTCCTCTTTCCCTTCCGGATATCTCAGTATAAAGCCGAATTTCCATGCGTTCTGGTCGAGCCATCTGTATTCATCCGTATCCGCGAATTCGACCGTCAGGGTCCCCGCGTTGTCCATGTCGACAGCAAGCCCCGTCTGGTGCTCGCTGTACCCCGGCCTGGCCGAATAGCGGGAGACCAGCGCTTCAGCAGCAGCCCTTGTCAGAGAGGGACTGGCCGCCATCTCTTTCTGTACATATGACTCAAACAGGTTTGACTGGTACGTATAGTCTCTGTACCCGCTGTCCACCATCATTCCGAAATATCCCGCGCTCCTGAGCTCTGTAAACAGTGCCTCGAGAGACATCATGGCATATTCCCTGAGCTGCACCGTCCCGCTCATGTTTCCGTATGTCACCGTTGCAAGATCGGCTGGTGCGCTTCCGTCGTTTATACGGTTTTCCGAGTTCACTAGGACAAGGAATGCGTCCCGCATGTCTCCCTGCGGGTTCATGTACATCTCATACATGGACAGATCATCCGGAAACCACACGTCAGGGACGTCTATGGTGCCGATGTCAACCTTGAGATCCGATGTATCCACTCCGGTCTTGTCGGCCTGCTCCATCGGATCCGTCCGGGAAAGTCTGAACGAGACCGGAAGGTATACAGTGGTATCTTTCGTGGAAAGCTGCTCGTCCGCGATCCTCGCGACCCTGAGCACAGCCCTGTTTTTGTCATATGATACGGACAGCCCGCTCATATAGTCCCTTATGAAATCGATCGCGACCCACACCTCGTCTCCTTCAAGGAGATTCGGTATCTCCAGCTTGATCTCCTGCCCGTTTACGATCACCCGCTTGCCATCGGTCAGGAACACGATGTACTCCTCGTCCCCCTGCCCCTCTGAGGTCTTCGCGGGCTCCCCGCGGATGATGAATTTCATCTCCGAGGCGTTCCCGCTCTCAGCCATGCCCAGGTATTCGGACAGGTCATTGAAACAGAAGTAGGCCCCGTCAATGGTGACATGTCCCTCCGCCTTCTGTTTGCGCACCTCTTTGCCCCCGTAGTAGTATGTGATGTCTCCGGAAGTCTTCGGAGCGTCTGGGGTCGAGCAGAAAGCAATGAAGATCACCGTGGCTGCGATCGCTGCGAGAATAAGGAAAATAATCAAAAACACGAGCAATCTTCCGCCTGTGACCCTGAGATTCTCGCGCCTTTTCATCTTTTTCTGTTCTTTTTTTCTCAGGGCGGCCTTTTCTTCGGCTGCCTGTCTCTGCCGCTGGTACTCCCCGTTTGACGGGGAATACCTCTGGCTGTTTCTCCTGTTCTGATCGTTCTGCTGTTTCAAGGCATTACTCCTTTGTTTCTATGACAACGAAGAACGGGCTGTCCGGAGAGTTAAGCATCTTGATCTCCGCGATCCCGTATTCAAATCTGGAAAGAGTGCTGAAATATGCTTCCAGCTCCTTCCCCTCTTCAGCGCCTTCCGGATGGCCGGGGTAGACCGCAACCAGCAGTACCGCGTCCCTGTCGAGCATCGTCAGGGCTTTTTTCACAGCGGGAAGCGTGGTTGCTCTTTTTGTCGTGAGCGTCTTTCTCCCGGCTCCGGGCAGGTATCCGAGATTGAACATCCCCGCTTTGATCTTTTCTTTCACGTATTCGTCGGCCAGATCGTGGGATGCCTTTATCAGTTTCCAGTTTCCGGGGCATCCGGACTGTTTCAGGTTCCTCTCCGTGGAAACAAGGGCGTCTTCCTGTATGTCGAAGGCGTATACCCTTCCGGTCTCCCCCACCGTCTTGCTGAGGAACACCGTGTCATGCCCGTTTCCCATGGTAAAATCCACGGCACAGTCTCCCTCGCCCAGGTGGTCCAGTATGAACTTTTTCTGAAGCGACAGCAGATCCAGCATCAGTCTGCCTCTGCCAGAGCGACTCCCGCGTCATACGCGGCAAGATTGACGTCAAGCGCCTTCTGAGGGACACATGACGCCACCGCGGCTCTCAGGGTCCCGTTATCTATGCCCAGTGCTTTCTGAGCGAGCCCTATCAGAGCCACATTCGACGTCTTGGGATTGCCGACCTTCCTTGCTATGGACTCGGTATCGTAGGCTCTGATATCCACCCCGAGTCCCTTTATATTCTCCACTATGTTTTCAGGATACTCGGCAGCTCCCGTGATGACAGGCATGGGATTGATCTGCTGCAGGGACGTGATTATGACTCCGTCCGGTTTCAGGTTGGGCAGCCATCTTGCGGCCTCGAGCAGTTCGAATGATATGATGACGTCGCAGTCTCCCCTGCATATCACGGGAGAGTATACTTCTTCACCGTATCTGACATAGGTCACGACTGATCCGCCTCTCTGGGACATTCCGTGCACTTCCGATACTTTCACGTCGTATCCCTTGTCCATTGCCGCTTTCCCGAGTATCTTCGACGCCAGCAGCGATCCCTGACCGCCAACGCCCACTATCATTATGTTCATATTACTCATATTGAGCACCCCCCTGAGCCTATCCTATCGCCGAAATACGGCACATCTGTTCGCACAGACCGCACCCCACGCATATGGATGCGTCGATCCTGGCCTTTTTATCCACCATTGAAATGCACGGGCAGCCGATCTTCATGCAGCTTCTGCACCCGACGCATTTTCCGGTATCCACCTTGAGCGCGGGCTTCCTTACGGCTGTCTTAAGCAGGGCGCAGGGCCTTCTGCATATGATGACTGACGGGCACTCCGCCTTCACCTCTTCTTTGACAATGTCCTCCAGCGCCTTCAGATCCTGAGGATCCACCGCGCGAATATGCTCTCTCGGGACGCCGAGGGATGCGCATATGTCCTCGAGACAGAGGTTTGGCGCCGGATCCCCCATCAGGGTCTTTCCCGTAAGAGGGTTGTCCTGATGGCCCGTCATGCCCGTTATGCTGTTGTCAAGAATAAGGGTCGTGGTATTTCCTCCGTTGTACACAACATTGACGAGGCCGGTGAGTCCGCTGTGCATGAAGGTGGAATCACCTATCACCGATACCCATTTGTCCTCTTCTCCCCTGACCTTGCAGGCTCCGTGGAGCGATGATATGGAAGCGCCCATACAGTAGACCGTATCTATGGCTGACAGAGGCGCCACCGCTCCCAGCGTATAGCAGCCTATGTCGCCGGACACATTGAGCTTCAGCTTTGCCAGAGTATAGAACACGCCCCTGTGGGGACATCCCGGGCAGAGCACCGGAGGCCTCGGCGGTATGGGATCCGCCAGTTCGCAATGTGGTCTCTCATCGCCCAGCAGCCTCTCCCTGAGAAGCTCCTCGGAATACTCCCCGCACATGGGAAGGACTCCGTCCTGCTTTCCTATAACATTGATCCCGAGGGATCTGCAGTGCTCCTCTATGACAGGATCCAGTTCCTCTACCACGATTATCATCTCGTGCTTTGAGGCAAAATCGAGTATAAGCTTTCTCGGCAGCGGATTCAGCATCCCCAGTTTCAGATAAGATGCCGTCTTCCCGTACGCCTCTTTCGAATAGTTCCAGCAGTTACCTGCCGTTATGATCCCCAGCGCCGTTCCGTTTTCCTCCACCGTGTTGAACGGGCAGTCTTCCGCGTACTCGGCAAGAGCCGCCAGATGAGCTTCCACGTCGTAATGTCTGCGCTTGGCGTTCGCGGGCATCATGACATGCTTCGCAGCGTCCTTCACGTATGGTTTTACGGGGATCTCCTCCCTTTCGCCAAGCTCCACCGCAGACCTGCTGTGGCTGACACGGGTGGTAAGCCTGAAGATCACCGGAGTATCAAATCTCTCCGACAGCTCATACGCTGCCTTAGCATAGTCCCTGCATTCCCGGGAATTCGCCGGTTCCAGCATCGGAAGCTTTGCGGCTCTGGCATAATGCCTGCTGTCCTGTTCGTTCTGGGACGAGTGCATCCCGGGGTCGTCCGCCACTCCTATGACCATACCGGCCGAAATGCCGGTATATGCCGTCACAAACAGGGGGTCTGCAGCCACGTTCAGGCCCACATGCTTCATCCCGCAGAAGGATCTTCCCCCTCCCACGGCCGCGCCCAGAGCAGCTTCAAGCGCAACCTTTTCGTTCGGTGCCCATTCGCTGTATACTCCGTCATACAGGGCCGTGTTCTCTGTGATCTCGGTACTGGGAGTCCCGGGATAACTTGACACAAACCTGACGCCCGCCTCGTAAAGGCCTCTGGCCGCCGCTTCGTTTCCCAACATCAGTTTTCTCATTGTTCACCCTTGATAAATATGAATTTTCGTCCGGCTTCACTTGTCTGACTTCTGTCTGAATTATACTACAATCCCGCACTCTCCGTCAATGACAGCCAGTCGGTACGGGGCGGTCAAAATCCACTAACTTGTGTCGGATTTCAGCTCCGGTTTCCTACAGTTTCCCGATACCCTGAAAGACGGAAAAATCCCCGTGTAAACTTGTCACCCGAGGCAAAGCATGATATAATCCTGGGTGAGCAGTTTATATATCATTGCGGGGAGATTATGAGCAGAATAATAGAGGAGATCCGCTCCTCGGCAGACGAGTTCTCCAGCCTTCCGTTCTGGAGCTGGAACGACCGGCTTGAGCCCGGTGAGCTGAGAAGGCAGATACGCGACATGAAGCGTCTCAACATGGGAGGATTTTTCATGCACGCGAGAGGCGGGCTCATCACCGAATACATGTCCGATGAATGGTTCGAATGCATAAACGCCTGCATAGACGAGGCTGAAAAACTCGGGATGCAGGCCTGGGCGTATGATGAAAACGGCTGGCCCAGCGGGTTCGGAGGCGGTGCTCTCCTGAAGGATGAAAAGAATTTCGCCACGGCTCTGGAATACAGGTACGGAGGTTTTCCCGCCGTCAGTGACGGGAGCATAGTCTCGGTATATGAGAAAAGGGACGACGGCTCATTCGCCAGGATCACCAGGGACAACGGGCGGGACGACTGCCTTATCCTGTACACGAGAAAAGACGACAGCTACGTCGACACGCTCAACCCTGAGATCGCGGATCTCTTCATAGAAGCGATATACGAAAAATACCGGGAGAGACTGCCGGAAAACGTTTTCGGCAAAGGCAGGCCCATGCCCGGATTCTTTACGGACGAGCCCCAGTACTACAGATGGGGCAACCCCTATTCGGACACTCTTCCCGAGGTGTTTGAAAAGACTTACGGTTATCCGATATTTGACGGCCTTCCTGCCATTTTCTTCGACTTTGACGGCGCGGACAAGTTCAGATATGACTACTACTATCTGATCCACAGGCTGTTCATAAACGGCTTCATCAAAAAGATATATGACTGGTGCGAAAAGAACGGAGTCTGTCTGACAGGCCATGCCGTGGAAGAGACCACACTCAACTCCCAGATGATGTGCGCCGGCAGCGTGATGCCGTTCTATGAATACGAGACGATCCCCGGCATAGATTATCTGGGCAGACAGATCCTGGACGACCTGTCCTTCAAGCAGCTCGGATCCGCGTGCGCCCAGCTTGGCAAGAAAAAGAGGATCTCGGAGATGTTCGCATGCTGCGGATGGGACGTGAGCCCCACACAGCTCAAGCGCGTTGCTGAGGCTCAGTACGCTTCCGGCATCAACATGATGTGCCAGCACCTGTATCCGTATTCGGAAAGAGGGCAGAGAAAGACAGACTATCCCCTTCACTATTCCGAGCACAACCCGTGGCACGATCATATGGCTGATTTCAACGCATATTTCAGGAATCTCGGGGCCATACTGTCAAGAGGCGAGGAATACGCTCCCATACTGGTCATACACCCGATACACGGGGCGTTCTGCAAATACAGGAAAAACACCGATTCCCTTGATGAGATCGAAAAGCACCTGTTCAGCCTTTCGAGGTTTCTCGGAGAAAATCAGATACCATACCATTACGGCGACGAATGGATGATGCAGCGTATGGCCGAGGTCAGAAACGGCCGGATCCGGGTCGGGCTCTGCGAATATGAAGCTGTAATCGTCCCGTTCACATACTCGCTGGACAGGAGCACCGCCGACCTTCTGCGCCGGTTTTCCGAAGAGGGCGGAAAGATATTCCTGTACCGGGGCATCCCGCAGTATATCGACGGAAAGGACGCCGGCGGTGACCTTGATTTTCTGAGATCAAACATCAGCGAATCGGATCTTCTGGGAATGAGAGACGCGGTCATATCCTGCAACGGCCGGAACATTAAGGCGATCCGCAAGATGACACGCCTCTCAGACGGTGAAAGGATAGTGTTCATCACCAATACGGGAACTGAGGAATACCCCCGCGTCAGCATCCGCCTTCCCGTGGGGAACTGGTCCGAGATCTCGGTGCCAGACCTGTATGAAAAGCCGGTACACACCGAGCCCGGGGAAAAAGGTTTCTCGACAGCAGTTCTTTCGTTTGAAGAAGGCGAATCACATGTCCTTGTATGTTCTGACACGGACAAAGCCGCCGGCGAGGCGGAACTGCCGCCGGTATATGACAGTTTCATACCCGTCCCCGACAGGATCAAGCTCGTCTCCTCATCGGAAAACATCCTCACCCTGGATATGCCCGGGTATTCATTTGACGGGGAAAACTACGAAGAGCCCCTGTATATCATGGGAATCCGCGATATGCTCCTGCGCATGAGACACGAAGGCAGGGTCTGGATCAAGTATGATTTCCGGGCGGAATATGTGCCGCGGGACCTCAGGTTCGTCACCGAACCCGTGTACAGAAGGATCACGGTGAACGGACACGAGCTTTCAGACAGCTGCGGATGGTGGTTCGACCGCTCTTTCAGATGCTTCAATATCGCCGGTCTGGTCCGTCCGGGGATCAACCGGATAGTGATCGAGATCGACCATCACCAGAGCGACTATGTCTATCATGTGCTGTATGACGGAGTGTCGGAAGCGCTCAGAAACTGCATAGTCTTCGACTGTGAGATCGAGTCGTCGTATCTCATCGGTAGTTTCGGACTGAGACCCGATTCTCCCTTCACCTCCGGCAGCAGGGGGACCCTGCTCTGCGACGGAAACTTCACCATCACGGAAAAGCCGCATGAGATCTCCTCGGAGAACATCGTCGTCTCGGGATATCCGTTCTTCGGAGGCTCCGTCACGACCGGGTTCACATACACTTACAGGCCCGGGATGCCCACAGTCCTGAATCTGGACGGCCATCATGCCGTGGCTGAGGTTTCCGTTAACGGGAACAAGGCAGGCACTCTTCTGTGGACAAAAAAACTCGATGTCGGCAGATATCTCCGGGAAAGCGAAAACGAGATCGATATCACAATAATAAACTCCATGAGAAACACGCTGGGCCCGCACCATTACATCGAAGACGAGCTGGAACTTGTCGGAAGACAGATGTGGACCTTCGAAAACGAATGGAACGGCAGAGAATGCAAAGTCTACAAAAAGCGGTATTCGTTCGTTCCCTTCGGGATCAAAAAATAACTCCTTTACGGAAAGAGGACTTACAATATGAGAAAGAATCTTGTCAAAGCAGTATCATTGCTGCTGCTGGCAGTGCTGGCCATGAGCTCCGCCCTTGCCTGCAGTCAGGACCAGTACCTCCCAAGGAACATGAAGGCTGCCTATACCGATGCAGACGCGTTCCGCTTCTACATCCCGGAAAAATGGAATCTGGATGAAGGGCAGGATTCCGTCAGCGCCTACTACTCCAACTCCGATCCGTCCTCCGTTTCTGTCCTTGCGTGGGAACTGACTCACACAGATGACACCGTAGACACCTGGTGGGAAACAAACGAACAGGACCTGAAGATGGTATTTTCCGATTACGAGCTGATCTCGCAGGAGAACACCACAGTCGACGGCAAGTATGCAAAAAAGTATATTTACACCGCGACCCTCGGGCAGACAAAATTCAAATTCATGCAGGTGGCGTTCGTCAGCTCGGCCGTTGTCTATCTTTTCACCTACACATCAAAGGAAGCCACCTTTGATTCGCATCTCGACGATGTGAACATGATGCTGGAACACTGGGTACTTAAATAAGATGCACTATCTGGATAATTCAGCGACGACAGCCCCTTCCGAAAGAGCGAAAGAAGCTTATGTTAGGGCTCTTGATATCTGGGGCAACCCATCGTCCACATACTCTATCGGCAGAGATGCCCACGCCTTGCTTGAGTCTTCCAGACAGTCTGTCCTGAAAGCCCTGGGCGCAAAACGGAACGGCGGAGACCTGTTGATATTCACTTCAAGCGGAACCGAGGCGAACAATCTGGCTGTAACAGGGTGCGCTCTTTCAAAAACCAGGCGCCCTTCCACTTCCGGACAGCTGGGCACTGTCATAATCGGCCTCGGGGAACATCCTTCTGTGGAAAACCCTGCGATGCAGCTGCAGAAGCGGGGCTTTTCCGTTGTCGGCGTACCGACCGTTTCCGGGGTGCTTGATCTAGATTTTCTGGAGAGGATCCTTATAAACACAGATTCCCCGGTCATACTGGCCGCGTTCATGCTTGTCAACAACGAGACCGGTGCGCTTTATGACGTCCGTTCAGCATCTTCACTGGTCAAACGGTATTTCCCAGATGCGAACATTCACTGTGACGCGGTACAGGGATTCATGAAGACAAGGTTCACGCCTTCCTCCATAGGAGCCGACACCGTGACTGTAAGCGCCCACAAGATACACGCCCCGAGAGGCGCGGGAGCGCTTTACGTCTCAAAAGAGATCGTCACAAGGAAAAATCTCGTCCCGGTCATTTTCGGCGGCGGACAGGAATCCGGGTTCCGCAGCGGAACAGAGAATCTCTGCGCCACAAGCGCCTTTGCCGAAGCAGCGGAAGAAAGCCTCTCGAACTTTGCCAGGAACTCGGAAAAGGTCTCCGAACTGAGACGGCTGCTTGACGACAGACTCGGAACAGTCTGCCCGGAGATACGCTTCAACAGACCGTCGGGAGATTCCATTGACGGTATCTGCAGCATCATCGTCCCGGGGATCAGAAGCGAGACCATGCTCAATTTCCTCTCCGCAAAGGAGATATTCGTATCGGCAGGCTCCGCCTGCTCAGCCAGATCCAGGAAGAAAAGTGCGGCCCTCGAAGCCTTCGGCACCTCATCTGATGATGCCGATTCCACCCTGAGGGTCAGCCTTTCACACACAAATACGGAAGATGACATCGAAGTACTGGTATCCGCCCTCAGGCAGGGGCTCGACCAGCTGGCAAAGAAATAGGGACAATGCTGTTCAGAGATTATATATGGGATTTCGACGGAACGCTGGTTGACACATATCCGCACGAGTTCGCGATCCTGTGGGATGTAATGAAAAGACATCATATCGATTCGCTCAACGACCCCGAACTCGTATACCGGCAGATGCGCGTCGCATTCCTCTTCATCCACAGGATGCCGGGCATGACCGAAGAGATTTTTGAAGAGTTCAGCGAGATACGAAAAAGTCCGGCAGGGCGGGCGCATGATCCGCAGATAGTCTCCTTCCCGGATTCCGCGACTGTCCTCGGCGCCATCATAGAGAAAGGCGGCAGAAATTTCCTCTGTACCCACCGGGACGGGGATACTCTTTCCTGGTTCCTCGGCAAAAACGGCCTCGACAGGTATTTCACCGACATACTTGACGCTGACGAGGATTTTCCGATGAAACCAAACCCGGAAGGACTCACTGCTCTCTGCCTTCGCAACTCCATCGACCCTTCAGAAGCGATAATGATAGGCGACAGGATAATAGACGGGCTGACCGGACTGAACGCCGGCATGTCTGCGGCTCTCGTCAACTATCCGGCATTCCTCCCTGACGGACGTTCTCCCGCGGAAGACGCGGCCGCCGGAGGCGTGAAATATATCGCAAACAGTCTTACCGAACTGGCGCGGCTGTTAGAAATTTTGTGATTTTGGGCTATATTGACAACCCGACGCGGCTATACGAGATTTAATTGTGCAGTTTCACCGTTTTTCGTCCTTGCAAACAGCGCATGAAAATGTTATACTTGCTACAGTTAAGATATCATCCGGAGAGTGGACATTTGCTGGTCCACTCTCTTGTTTTGAGAGGTGTTTCATGAAACAGCACAAATCCGTTGCCGACACCGTATGGGATCTCGCAGAACCCGTGGCGGAATCCCTGGGTTATTCCCTCTGGGATGTCGAATACGTGAAGGAAGGATCAGACATGATACTCCGTATCACTATCGACACCGACCGGAAGGAGGGCATCACGATTAACGACTGCGAAGCCATGCACCGGGCCATGGATCCGGTCCTGGACGAAGCGGATCCGATAGAGGGCGCATATATGCTGGCCGTCTCCTCTCCGGGAGTCGAGCGGGTACTCACCCGTCCGGATCATTTCTCCAGAATGAGCGGCAGTAACGTAGTGCTGAAGTTCTACTCGGCAGTGGACGGATCAAAAACCCTCCGTGCCAGGCTGATTGGTCTTGATGACGGCTCGGTCGTCGTCAGTGACGGTGAAACAGAACGCAGGTTTCCTCTCAAGTCTGTCGCCAAATGCGAGACCGTTTTCGACTGGTGATCGATTCTTCAGATATCATATATTTTCGAAAGTACACTGAAAGGGATAAATATCATGAACGCACAGCTTTTTGAAGCACTGCAGCTGCTCGAAAAAACAAAAGGGATCCCCGTTGACTACATGATCGGAAAGATAGAGGCCGCTCTGGTCTCAGCATATAAAAAGCAGTTCGGGAACACCAACGTCAGGATCGACATCAATAAAACAAAAAAGGACATGAAAGTATACAGGCGCCGTAATGTCGTTGAGGAAGTCACAGATCCCGATACCGAGATCTCTCTTGAAGACGCGCGCAAACTCAGCAAACGCTACGATATAGGTTCTGTCGTCGAAAACGAGATCAAGCTCAAGGACTTCGGAAGGATCTCTGCCCAGACCGCAAAACAGGTCATAATCCAGGGTATACGCGAAGCCGAAAAGGACAACCTGATCCGCGAATATGAAAAGAAGCGCGAGGAAGTCATCTCCGCGCTGGTGAGCCGCCGCGATGACAACACGGGAGACGTGTGGGTCGACACCGGCACATCCGAAGTCATCCTCCCCAGGTCCGAACAGATCCCGGGAGAAGAGCTTTATGTAGGAGACAGGGTCCGCGTTTTCGTCACAGAAGTAACGAAAAGCACCGACAACACCCCGGTCATAACGATCTCAAGGGTTGCCCCCGCCATGATCAAGCGCATGTTTGAACAGGACATCCCCGAAATAGCGGACGGCCTCGTGATAGTAAAGAACGTATCAAGGGAACCCGGCTCCAGAACGAAGATCTCCGTCTACTCGAGAGATGAAGACGTGGACGCGGTCGGCGCGTGCATCGGCAACAGGGGAACCAGGATCAGCGCCATCGTGGATGAGCTCCGCGGAGAAAAGATCGACATAATCCAGTACTCAGAGCATCCCGAAGAATACATTGCCGCCGCCCTCTCCCCCGCATCCGTGCTGAATGTGGAATTTGACGGAGAAAGGTCATCCACCGTTATGGTAGCAAGCGACCAGCTTTCTCTCGCCATCGGGAAAGAAGGCCAGAACGTCAGGCTCGCGGCAAAACTCACCGGTTTCAAAATAGATATCAAAGGCACCAAGGAAGCTTAACCGACGCATCAAATCATAAAACGAGAGGGTTTGCATGGCAAACAAACAGAAGAAAACTCAGGAAAAAACAAAGAAGATCCCCGAAAGACGATGCGTAGGCTGTCAGGGAACTTTCCCAAAAAAGGATCTTCTCCGCGTCCTGCGTTCGCCGGAAGGTGAGTTGTCCATAGATTTCACCGGAAAGAAAAACGGACGCGGCGCTTACCTGTGCAAGAAACTCGACTGTTTCAGGAAAGCGCGCAAGTCCGGCGCGATAAAAAGGTCGCTGGACTGCGAGATCTCGGAAGAACTGTATGACGATCTTGAGCATGAGATCAAATACTGCGAGACTCTCGAGTCAGAACAAATCTGAAAGTGTGCGGTTTTCATGGACACTGAAGGAAAAACCAGACTTGAACGGAACATCGGTCTCTGCATGGCAGCAGGCGGCGTGACTGTCGGATTTGACCTGATTCTGAAGGAAGTCAGATCCAAAAACGCAAAGTTCGTCCTGCTCGCCAGTGATGCCTCTCAAAGGACGAAAAAACAGATCACAGATAAATGCAGTTTCTACGGGATCAGATGTTTCCTGCCCGACCTTGCTTCTGGAGATGTTTCAAAGGCAGTCGGCAAACACTGCAGTTGCGTCGCAGCCGCCTTCACAGGCAAGGGGCCCTGGCAGACTGTAATGGACGCGCTCGAAAACCAAGAAAAATGAAGGTATTCTCTCGCTACACTAGAAAGGATGAATCATAGATGGCAGTAAAAACGAACCCTATGTTCAAGATCAGCCAAATAGCAAAGGATCTGGGTCTCAAGGCCAAGGATGTGACTACGAGACTGGATTCTGTCGGCATCCCCGGAAAAGGCTCTTCCGGAACTCTGGAAAATGAAGAGTTCAGTCTGTTCTTCACCGATCTGCTGGGGTCGGCGATAATCAAGGACATAAACGGGTATATCAACGGCACAACGAAGATAATCATGCCCGAAACGCCCGCTCAGGCCGCTGAAAGGGAAAGAAAAGAAGCCGAAGCCAGAGCTCAGAAGGAAAAGGAAGAAAAAGCTAAAGCCGAAGCCGAAGCAAAGGCAAAAGCTGAAGCTGAAGCAAAAGCAAAAGCCGAAGCCGAAGCCAGGGCAAAGAAAGAAGCCGCTGCAAAGGCAGCAAAAGAAGCAGAAGCCAAGGCAAGAGCCGAGATCGCGGCAAGGATCAGAGCTGAAGCAGAGGAAAGGCTCAGAAATCCTTCCCTTAACAACCAGCAGCCTGCAAAGCCCCAGAACCAGAGCCAGCAAGGCGGCAACCGTCAGCCGTACGGCAGCCGTCCCCAGGGTCAGGGATACCAGCAGAATCAGGGCCGTCCCGGTCAGAATCAGCAGAAATCATCCTTCAGCAAACAGCAGCAGAGAACGAATATAAGCGACAGGGCTCCCATCAAACCTCAGCCAAAGCCGGTTATAGAACAGGGAGTCGAAAGGAAAAGGACCGGCGGCGTCAGAGTCATCGACACCCGCACATCTTCGGTCGACCTTTCCAAATACGATGAAAAACTCGACACCTACAGCAACGAGATCGATGACAGCCGTTCCAACAAGCAGAAGCTCAAGAAAAAGAACGACAAGCCCGATGCCCGTCAGGGAGGGAAGAAACCCGACAAAGAACGTCTTGCAATGGATAAACTCCGCAAGGCGAACCTTGAAAAAGCAAAGAAAGCTCCCCTTAAAGTATCCATTCCGGACTCTATTACCGTCGGGGAACTCGCGCAGCGCCTGAAGATCACAGCGGCAGACTGTATGAAGAGACTTATGCTCATGGGCGTCATGGCGGGAGTAAACCAGGAAGTCGATTATGACACCGCTTATCTCGTGGCTGACGAACTTGGAGCCATCGTAACAAAAGAAGTCAAAGTCACGATCGAAGAGCAGCTCTTCAGCGAGGAACCGGAAACCGAGGATAACCTCGAGATCCGCGCTCCCGTCGTATGCGTAATGGGGCACGTTGACCATGGTAAGACGTCCATTCTGGACGCGATCCGTCACACGAACGTGACATCCGGCGAAGCAGGCGGAATCACACAGCACATCGGCGCGTACAGAGTTTCCGTCAACGGGCGCGAGGTAACGTTCCTTGACACCCCCGGACATGAAGCTTTCACCGCGATGCGCGCAAGAGGCGCTATGGCAACAGACATAGCCATTCTGGTCGTGGCAGGCGATGACGGGATCATGCCTCAGACTGTTGAAGCGATCAACCACGCAAAGGCCGCCGGAGTCGAAATAATCGTTGCGATAAACAAAATGGACAAGCCTCATGCCAATGCGGAACAGGTCAAGACGGAACTAACGAAATATGACCTTGTTCCCGAGGAATGGGGCGGAGATATCATGTGTGTCCCCGTATCCGCACTCACGGGCATGGGACTGAACGATCTGCTCGAGGATATCCTCCTCATAGCTGACGTCAAAGAATACAAGGCTAACCCGCACAAGAGAGCCAAGGGCGTCGTAATAGAGGCCAGACTCGACAAGGGCCGCGGCCCCGTCGCAACAGTACTGGTCCAGGACGGAACCCTGAAAGCGGGAGACATAGTCATCGCAGGAACTTCCGTAGGCCGCGTACGTGCCATGACGGATGACAAAGGCAAGACTCTGAAGACAGCTGGTCCTTCCGTACCTGTGGAGATCACAGGTCTTTCCGAAGTCCCCACGGCAGGTGATGAGTTCAATGCGGTCGCAGACGAAAGAATGGCCCGTGAGCTCACTGAGCAGCGCCGGGCAAAAGCAAAGGAAGATCTGTTCAAACAGAACTCAAAAGTCAATCTGGACGATTTCTTCTCTGCTATGGCTGCCGGCGTGAAAGAACTCAACATCATCGTCAAAGCCGATGTCGGAGGATCTGCCGAAGCCGTCAAATCCTCGCTTGAAAAGCTTTCCAACGATGAGGTTAAAGTCCGCGTGATACACTCTGCAGTAGGCGGGATCACCGAATCAGACGTAATGCTGGCTGCTTCATCTTCGGCAATAATCGTGGGCTTCAATGTCAGACCCGACAAGACCGCTCTCGACTCGGCGGAAAGACAGGGCGTCGACATCAGGACTTACCGCATAATCTACGAATGCATCGAAGAAGTAAAGGCTGCCATGAAAGGTCTGCTTGCTCCTACATACAAGGAAAACCTTCTCGGTCATGCGGAAGTCCGTCAGGCTATCAAAGTGCCTGGCGTCGGTGTCATCGCCGGATCATACATACAGGACGGCAAAGTCACCAGGCAGTCACTTATCCGCATAGTGCGTGACGGCATCGTCATCATGGAGGACAAGATCTCCTCGCTAAGAAGATTCAAGGACGATGTGCGCGAGGTTGCAACCGGCTATGAGTGCGGTATCGGACTCGAAAAATGCACCGACATCCAGGTCGGAGACATACTCGAAGCGTATATCATGGAAGAAGTTGCAAGAGCGTAACACAAACAGAAACAATACAGAGACCCCCCGGTTTCCGTGAAGGATTCCGGGGGTCTTCTTCCTATTTATATACTTTAGATACAGTTTCAGAGCTAGAACTGGAGTTCGACTATCTCGCCGATCTGCGGGCTAAGGCGTTCGCACCCGGTCTCCGTGACGGCTATCGGCTTTTCCCAGCGCAGTCCGAAATCACTGCCCATGGCGAACGTGTCTATCTGGAACGTCATGTTTTTCTGCAGCACGTAGTCTGAATTTGTCTCCATCCACGGCGCTTCGACCTCGATAAGCCCGAGACCGTGGCACGGTCCGTAAAGGTACGCTTTCCCGTATCCCCTGTCCTCGAACATCTTCTTGAAGTCCTTCGCGATGTCCATGGCGACTCTGCCGGCGCGAACCTGACCTTCTGTCCACATATGAGCTTCAAGACAGAACTCCACCAGATCCCTCTTCTCTCCGGTCAGTTTTCCCACGGATATCGGCATCCCTATGCTGGGGGAGTATCCGCAGACCTTTGCCGAAAGATTAAGCTGGACGATATCGCCCATCTGGATCTCCCTGTAAGAGGATCTCGATATCGCGTGTTTCGTGCTCTTCTGGCTGAAACAGTACATCGGCAGCCCTTCGTATTCTGCGCCGTGCTCGTAAATAGTCTTCTGGGCTATGCCCACCAGCTGAAGCTCGGTCATCCCGGGCCTTATCGCTCTGATCACTTCCTGCGTGGCAACGTGGGTGATATGAGCAGCTTCTCTTAGGCAAGCTATCTCGTTGTCCGATTTGACGGAACGAAGGTCTACCATTATCTGATCCGCCCTGACGATCTCCGCCTCCGGAAACGCATTCCTTATTCCTTCCATCACAACCACGTTCGTGTCGAGCCATGCGGCGACCCCTATGCGGAGCTTACTTCCGGTCACGCCTATAGCCCTGAACACTTCGTTGAACGTGTTGAACCGGATCTCAGGGTATGCCGGATTCGCACTTTCCCGGTATTCGTGAAGAATAAAGATCTTTTCAATAACTCCGAAATCGGCTGCAAAAATCTGGCTTTCAGGCCCGACCATCAGCGCGCACTCTCCGTTCGCCGCGATTGCGACTCCGCAGCGCTCAAATAGTGGCCAGAAATTCGAAAAATATCTGGTGTTCGCGTAATCCGCTTCACTGCCGTTGACGATCAGCGCGTCCAGCCCCCATTCTCTGACTTTTGCCGCTGCATTCGCCACTCTCATGGCATATTCCTCGCGCGGAATCTGTATTCTTGCCATAGCTTTCTTCCTTCCCCTGCACAGACAGGATATATATTTTCACAGCTTCTCTTCTGCTGCCCGTATTATATCACATGTGCTTCGGTTTGTTCCATACATGTTCCAGAAATCCCCGTTCTGTGTTGTAACAATTTTACAAATGAACGGTTTCATGCACCCGCCTGTTAGTGCTTGCATACGAAAATCCCGCCGTTGTATTGACAGCAAAACCTCCTGATGATATAATCCGTCCAAACCAGTGAGGAAGAGTAAGTAGCCTCCGGAATATCACCAAAGCGAGCTGTCGGCGGTGTGAGGACAGTGTGATCTACGGATGTGAATGGGCTTCTGAGGGCGATCAGAAAGGCTTTGCCGAGTATGTGAGACGGGAGTGGTTTCCCGTAATCAAAGACCGGCGTATGTTAGTACGCACAGAGCGGACGTTTCAGACGTCAAGCCGGGTGGCACCGCAGGATTCACTTCCTGTCCCAGCATTTAGCGGGGACAGGATTTTTGTTTTGTCCCCGAATCCGCCAAACCCAAAATCATATTTTATGAGAGGTAAACAAAATGAAAAGGATCATCGCACTCGTACTTGTCGCTGTAATGGCACTCTTTGTTGCAGCCTGCAACACATCTTCCCCGTCCGAAGGAACAAAAACCTACTCTGTAGGTATCTGTAACTTCGTCGACGATGCATCTCTTAACCAGATCATTGAGAACATTGAAACAAGACTTAAGGAAATCGAAACCGAGAAAGGCGTGAAGGTCGATGTCAAGGTCGACAACTGCAACATGGACGCAGCTGTACTCAACCAGATAATCACAGACTTCTCTGTCAGCGGCGTTGACCTTATGGTCGGTGTCGCGACTCCGGTAGCGATGGCAATGCAGTCAGCCACCGAAGACAGCAGGATCCCCGTGGTGTTCGCCGCTGTATCGGACCCTCTTTCGGCAGGACTGGTGGACAGCCTTGAAAAGCCCGGACACAACCTGACAGGGACTTCTGACTTCCTTGACACCAACGCAGTCATGAACCTCATCCTTGCACTGAATCCGGAGATCAAATCAATCGGCCTTCTTTACAACGTGGGCGAGGACAGTTCCGCCACACCGATTGCCGCCGCAAAGGCCTTCCTTGATGCCAAAGGGATCAAGTACTACGAAAGGACCGGAACGACAGTTGACGAGATCATGCTGGCGGCCCAGGCTCTCGTGGCCGACGGGGTCGAGGCAGTGTTCACTCCCACAGACAACACCGTCATGAAATCAGAGCTTGCGATTTATGAAACGTTTGCAAACGCAAAGATACCTCACTATACCGGCGCGGACAGCTTCGCTCTGAACGGAGCGTTCCTCGGGTACGGCGTCGACTATGCGAACCTCGGTGTCGAGACAGCGAACATGATAGCTGAAATCCTGATCGACGGGAAATCCCCCGATTCACTCGCAGTCAAGACATTTGACAACGGAACCGCCACAGTCAACACCGAGATCTGCGAAGCTCTTGGCCTGAAATTCGATGATGTGGCCTCAATATTTGCTCCTTTCTGCACGAAAGTCCAGCCTATAACCACTGCTGAGAATTTCGGAGACCTGAACCAGTAATCACAAATTTTCCGGGGAGGATCAGAAATGCCTCTTTCACCTATCCTAGGTATTGTCCAGACAGCTGCGGAACTGGGGCTCATAAGCTCCATAACGGTCCTTGCGCTGTTTCTGAGTTATTCCATGCTTAATATATGTGACCTTTCCACTGACGGCTGCTTCGCATTGGGCGCAGCCGTCGGTGCCGTGGTCGCCATAGCTTCAGGAAATCCGTTCCTGTCCATACTTGCCGCGATGGCTGCCGGGATCCTGTCCGGATTCGTCACAGCCTTCCTCCAGACCAGAATGGGCATAAACAGTCTGCTTTCAGGCATTATCGTGAATACAGGCTTGTATTCTATAATAATGCTGATCATGGGCGGGCGCCCAACGCTGAACTTGAACAGCACCGACACCTATTTCACGTTGTTCAAAAAGCTCCTGGAAAACACACCTTTCGCTGGCCTGTATAAAACTCTCGGCGCCCTTGTCGCCGTTGCCCTTGTGATCGTTTTCCTGTCTCTGTTCCTCAGAACAAAACTGGGACTCGCGATCCGCGCCACCGGAAACAATCCCGCCATGGTCAGATCCAGTTCCATCAACCCCGCTTTCACCACCACGGTCGGACTGTGCATATCAGGATCGCTGACTGCTCTTTCCGGATGTCTACTGGCACAGAGCCAGAAATCCGTGAGTGCGGACATAGGATCCGGACGAGTGACCATCGCCCTGGCCTCTCTTCTTATCGGAGGGATCTTCATAAGTGCCAGAAGAAAGATCCCGTTCCGTGCCGTCGGAGCCGTTCTGGGAGCCATCATTTTCCAGCTGGTATACGCCATTGCGCTTAGATTCAACATGCCGGCATACATGCTTAAACTGGTATCCGCGGTCATCGTAATCATTGCGATTGCAACACCATACCTCAACTCAAAGAGGCCTGACCTCATGAGACGGTTCAGGGCCCGCAGGACAGCGTCCAAAGAAGATGTGTCAGGCAGCGGAGGTGAAGAAAATGCTTAGGATCACCAACATTTCAAAAACCTTCAACCCCGGCACCGTCAATGCAAAGACCGCCCTGTCTCATGTGTCCCTTCACCTTGAAAAAGGGGATTTCGTCTCCATAATCGGCGCAAACGGCGCCGGGAAGAGCACCCTTTTCGGCGCGATTGCAGGAAGCTTTTTCACCGACGAGGGATCCATATTTCTGGATGGTGAAGACATAACCCTTGAACCTGATCATAAAAGGGCAAAGGTCATGGGAAGACTTTTCCAGGATCCCCAGCTCGGCACCGCGCCCTCCATGAGCATCACTGAGAACCTGGCTCTCGCCTCCGGGAGAGGAGGATGGATGTCACGGGTAACAAAAAAGGATATCCAGGATTTCCGGGAAAGGCTCTCCATGCTGAACATGGGGCTGGAAGACAACATGAATCTGCCGGTCGGTCTCCTGTCAGGCGGCCAGCGTCAGGCAGTCACCCTGCTGATGGCGACTTTCACGACGCCGAAGCTTCTTCTCCTCGACGAGCATACCGCTGCCCTCGACCCCGCAACGGCCGAGAAGGTGCTGGAAATTACCGAAAGAATAGTAAGGGAAAACAGCATCACCTGTCTTATGGTCACTCACAACATGCAGACCGCTCTGGACCTGGGCAACAGGACCATAATGATGGACGCGGGAAGGATAATCTATGAGACACAGGGCGAGGAACGGAAACACATGAACGTTTCAGATCTTCTGGTCCTGTTCCACAAAAACTCAGGCAAGGAACTGGATACAGACCGTATCCTGCTTTCCTGATCACAGATAGGCGCAAAAAAACTGCACACATGGTGCAGTTTTTTGTTTTGGGTGATCAGTCTGCTGTAAGGCCGGATCTTTCGATACCCTGTACGATATATCTCTGGCCGAAGAGGTAGAGAATTATAAGCGGTGTTATGATCAGCATACCGCAGGCGTTCTTGATCGCCGCAGTGTAAAGCGCTGAGCCCGCATAGTTCGTATCCAGTGATCTCGGCACCTTGATGATGTCGGGCAAGAGCGTCGGACCCGTGATCGAGTAGAACATGTCTGTATAGAAGTTATCTGTCCACTGCCAGCAGAAGGCGAACATGAACACGGTAATGAGCATCGTTCCGGACAGAGGCAGGATGATCTTGAAGAACGTCTTGAATATGCCTGAACCGTCAAGGTAGGCGGACTCCTCAAGTTCGTCGGGAATTCCCCTGAAGAACTGCCTCAGCATGAAGATGTACAGACCGTTCTTATACGCCAGACCTGTCAGCGACAGGATGTACAGCGGCCAGTTGGTATTCAGCATGTTTATGGGGCTGCCCGTTATCAATTGTATTATTCCGAACACGTCAAAGTACTTGAACTTCGTCGCTATGGACAGTGACAGTGTCGCGTGCGGCACGACCATCGTGAATATCACGAGCAGGAACAGTATCTTGTTGCCCTTGAATTTGAATTTTGCGAACCCGTATGCGATGAAGCAGCACACGAACGTCTGCATCACCGCGCACAGGAAGGACAAGATGAAGGTGTTCCCCAGTGCCACAAAGTAATTGTTGTCGGTAATAATCGCCTTATATGTCGACAATGTCGGATGCTTCGGAATCAGCCTTACCGTCACGTCCACAAGGTCTTCTCTCGTCATGAACGAGGACGAGATCTTGGAGAAGAACGGGAACAGGATTATGTACGATATTCCGAGCAGGAGCAGGAATCTGAACAGGTACCAAACCACTTTTTTAAGTGTGTAGAGGTTCAGGAACTTCGCTTTGAGTCTCTGCAGCAGGGGAGTCCTCTCGAACTCGACCTTGATTCTGTTTTTACTCTCGCGTTTGACTTTCGTTTCAGTCTGTGCGTTGTTCATTTTTCTCTGCCTCCCTTCCCTAGTCTTTTCTCTGATAGAAGACGAACGCGCTGAGCAGCCCGGCCACTATCGCTATTATGAGTATTACTATCAGGAAGTACATCCAGTACATTGCTGAGGCAAGCACGTCACCTCCGGACCTTTCCGTCACCCCCGCTATATACGACATCACTCGGTTATCTCCGGATGTGAAGGAGTCGATTATCGTATATATGGTGTTGACCAGGATCATCGGGCTCACCATCGGAAGAGTGATCTTCCAGAATGTTTCCCACCCTGAGGCACCGTCGATCGAACATGATTCGTAGATCGCAGGTGAGATGGACTGCAGTCCCGAGAGGAATATGAGCATCTGCACACCGCATCTGTTGACTATGTTGAATATGTTGTTGACAAGGCTCACAACATATTCAACGATCTCATTTCCGATCATCATGTTGGAGAACAGCTGCTTTATGTCTATAGCAGATACTATCTCCGCGGCTGTGGATGCTTGCCCCGAGCCGTCGTCGATACCCGTTGAGCTGTCCATGTATGATGACAGGATATTGCTGGAATCGATGTCCGCGATAAGTCCCGTGGTAAGAATGACCGGGATGAAGAATATCGCTCTGAATGCTGCGCGCCCGGCGATCTTCTGGTTGAGGATGATCGCAACGAACAGCGAGAAGATGACGATGGAAGGAATGTCGAGGACCAGCTGCCTTATACCGGACACAAGAGTCGTTACGAACGACGCGTCTACGAACAGCGCGTTCCTGTAATTCTGGAATCCGACGAAATTGAGCTGGTATCCTCCTCCGATGACCAGCCTCATTTCATTGAAACTGAATCTGACGGAGTCAAATATAATAGGAAGATAGATGAGAATGAAGCCCACGACGAACGGCATGACGAACAGCCATCCTGCTCTTGCTTTCTTTGCTTCCAGCGATTTTCCGCTTCTTCTCTTCTTTTTAGGAGCGTCAATAACGAGTTTCTGTTTCTTGGCGCCTTTCTTTCCTGCGTCAATGTTCAAGTTCATAATTGGCCCTCCTTTCCTAATCTATTCTGACAAATCCGAGTGAAGGAACCGTGTACGAAGCTCCTTCATACTCGACAAATACATCGAACGAGTTGTAGTTCAGTATGAATGATACATCTCCTTCATACTTTACCGCCACGACTGAGCCTCTCTGTGTGGCATACAATTCGTTGATCTCGCCTTCTTTTACTATCCCGAAGTCTTCAAGATCCGGTTTCTGGTTCCTGAGTTCCTCTATCTGATCCGGGATATTGGATGTGAACGTCGAGGGATCCCAGACGCCACCGGCTTCCTGGACCGCGATCCTCGCCTTTCTTCTTTCGGTCCTCAGGTTTTCCTCAAGTCTCGTTATCCTTGATTCTATGTCCGCATAGAACGCTTTCTCAGCTTCGTCCCTTGCTGCCGCGACCTCATCTTCATCAGGAATTCTTTCAGCCTCGAGGAATTCATGACCGATTATGTATGAAGTCTGAAGATCTTTTGTCGCCTCGTTCAGTACATCATAGTACTCGTGGATGTCGTCTTTCCAGATGCCGTAGTCGACCGAGTAGAATTTGCTGAGCGTGTTGTCCTCCTTTAGGACACTGGTGTTCTGATATGAGAGAAGGAAGTAGATCGTAGCTCCGTTCTCGATCGCATTCAGGATACCTTCATTGATATCGCCCTGCATGTTGATCGCTTCCCCGGCAAATACCTTCGAAGCGTGATATACGAGACCGGTAAACGGGATCGACTCACTTGCCTTGGTGTATTTTGAAGATGTAAGGGAAGTATTGAGGATCACGTCTGCATACTTGATCGTAAAGGCGTTGCCGCCGTCGATCATGATGCTCAGACCGTCCTCCTTCATTCTTTCAAGCAGATCTGAAGTGAATCCCTTGCTGTCTTCGCGGTGGTAGGGGTCGTCCTCGTCGAAGTCGGAACTCAGGTCCGTGCCGAGGGATGCGACCGATATGGCCTTATTGCCGTACTCTGCATATTTCTGTCCGAATGAATCATACAAATACCCGTAGACCGACGGAGAGATAGCAACCTTGAACGTCTGAGTGAACGTCTGCAGAGCTGCGTTATACTCTCTCTTTGTCGTATATCTGTCATCGATGGTACGGATCGCATGACTCTTCATGGTAAATCCGTCGAACAGTGAATCTTTCTGGGCGTATGCAAAGTCGAAATCGGGATACAGTGTGATGTCGTTGTCTTCGGCATACTGTACCAGGTCGCGGAACCCGTCCGCTCCGCCGACAACGTCTGACCATGAAAGATTATACGGAACGTTGGAATCAAGCCCTCCGTTCGCATAACCGGTCATCTTGAATCCCAGATTTGTGATGCCCTGGGACTTCAGATCAAGATACATCGTCTTTATATCTTCGAAGCTTGTAAGGGCCAGATCTTTTTCAACAGGGAATGAAAGCACCCTGTCCGTCGTCTTCGTGCTTCCGAAGGTTTCGATGAACAGCGGGATGTCATCCTTCACGTCGGTCATCTTGACCAGGTCTCCCTTTGCCGTCAGATAATCCCTGTAAGCCTTGGCCATCCCGACCCAGTCGGCACTGTAGTAGTCTTCTACGCCGTTCTCTTCCGCCAGATTCTCATCGGCCAGGAAGATATACTGGATCCTGTAGGACTCTGTATACTTTCTCTTTGAAGTGACCGTCCATGTTGCGTTTCCGCTGACTGAGATCGAATCCGCCAGATTGTACTGGTCAGATGGTCTCGGAGTGAAGCTTGGGTAAACCGTGTTGTACGGATGCACAGCTCCTCCGCATGTAGCCATCAGCGTTGCCAGCGAGTCACCTTCCGTGATTATCGCCAGGAATCCGTCCGTATGGGGCGCTATTTCCGGATGCTCGGCCTGCGGATCGGCGAAGTCTCCCACGTTTGTTACGACACCGTAGACGGGGGTCCGCATGACCTCTGAATGCTGGCCGGTTATCTCATGGTATGCATAGTCGGGTCCGTACAGCTGTCCGGCTATGTTGATACTCTGGTTTATGAAATCTTCAAACCGTATGATGGCGCCCGATCCGTCGGGGATCATGGTGTAACCGGTGAACATGTTTGAACCTGCACCGAAATACGGGAGCATCGTCACGGTCTTGAACTGATACACACTCTCGTCGAACTGAAGGCCGTTCGCGGGAAGTCTTGCTTCAAGTCCGCTTTCGTTCAGCGTGTACTCTATAGCCATCCTGAATCTCGGCGGAGCGGCGTCAGAACCCACATAGCCTGTAAGTTCGTGGTCATATTCAAGTTCTTCGTATGTGTATTCCGGACAGTACCTCTTAACGATATCCTCCGCTTCTCTCAGCTCACGGGCGACGATCGTGTCCGAGCAGACGTAGACCGCCATCTGCTGAGTGATCGGGAATGCCGCCTGCATGAGCGCGACCATTTTTTCCGTCAGCGTCGGGTCGTTGGAGTCTTTGTAATCGTAGTATGACAGAAGCTTGTTTTTGTCCCAGTCGCTTGTTATCTTGCTGAGGATCAGTGTCTCGAAACGTGACTTTTCAATGACCCTCGGCACCAGCCTTGTGACTGCCTCTTCACCTATTGTATATTCGACCCGGATACCGTTCTTGATCGGTTTCATCACGATCTGGTTCCTGAGAGCCGCCTCGACGTAGCTGTTCATCGTTTTTTCCACGCCGTTGTCGAGATATGTGATTATGAGCTGGGACAGAAGCTGCTGCTTTGTCTTTGTCGCCATGAAGTAGTCGGTGTACGCGATGTCATACGGGTTTGAGAAATAAGTCTGGCCAGTGGACTTGACCCTTACCGCGATCTCACCGGTGAACTCTTCATACCAGAGTTCATACCCGTACGCTTCCCTGACAAGAACCATGTCTGAAAGCTTGTCGTCCGCATTTTCGTAATAGCGGGTCATGTAGTTTATGAGCGGGTTCCCGTCTTCATCGACCTTTTCCGCGTAATCAGCCGAAACGCTGAACGAAAGGCCTGAGAACAGTCCGCACAACATAACCAGAGTCAGGAATGCTGATAAAATCTTTTTGAATTTCATATCTTCATCCTCCCCTCTGCTACATCCTGTAGGAAATCTCGTCAATGATGTTGGTGACGAAACTTACCATCTTGCCGACCAAGCTTGAGAAGAGCAGGCCCATGAACATCAGGAACGCCATGCCCACTATCGTCGCGATGCATGTGAGTATGTTCTTTCCGATCGTGTAGTTGTGAGTCGTCATAGTCGCTATGAACACGAGCAGTCCGACCCAGATGAACGCGATCGTGACGAGCAGTGAGATTATCCCGCCCTCCTCAGCGGTGAGGAAGTTGGATGCTATCGTAGACGGAAGCATCAGAAGCGGGAGAGGCGTCAGGCAGTAGCATGTCGCAACGAAGATGTCCTTCATGCTGCCTTCGCCTTCAAACAGCGTCGTGAGACACCAGTTTGCGACCACCCACAGGAGCAGCGGCACCACGACAGCGGTGATGGCTCCAAGCAGGTTGAACGTTGCATTGGGCCTCGGGTTGAAAATATATCCCATTCCGATCGTGTAGTAGAAATACACCATGACCGTGATGAGAAGGATTATGAACGCGCTCCGCACCGAGCCTCTCTTTTCATGTTTCAGATCCCAGAATCCGTCAAACGGATGGAATATCACATGGAAAGCATAGAGCAGTTCCTCTTTCAGGCTCTTTCTTCCGACTTTCAGCGCGGTCCTCTTGTTTACCTTTCCTGCGAAACCGAAGAATTTCGCGATGAGGAAACATGCGACCACGATCACTATGGGAATTATCCAGAAGAATTTGTCAGCCCACGATTTCCTTATCTCCTTGTAGGCTGCGGAATAACTCTCGGTCTCCTTGGCTGCCTTGAAGTACTCCATCGATTCTTCGTATTTTCCCTGACGGAGAAGCGATTTACCTATATTTATATATGCCTCGTCGAAGTTGTTGTTTCTCTTCAGGATCTCGTTCCAGTCGTCGATGGTAACATCGTACATACGTTCGTTGTTGTGCTGCAGGGCGCTGATGAGAAGGTCGGCGTACTCCGTCCTCCTGAACACCACGATGTTTTTGTTCGTTTTGTCAAGGAGAAGGATGTTAGACCCCTGATATGCGATCGCCCTCACGCTGTCGATATTGCCCATCTGGGAACCGTTCTTGTCGCCGAATGCGAACAGAAGGCTTCCGTTGGAATCGTAGGTAAATACTTTCGATCTCTTTTCATCTATGATCGACCAGGTTCCCTCGGGCCCCATGGCCACGTCCACGACCTTGGAGGTGCCCGTGATCGTATCTTCTTCCACCGTCATCGCGTTCGGCACTTCCGTCATTATCTCTCCGGAAGGGGGGAAGAAGCCGTTTCTGGCCATGACGTCTATACCCGAAGCATTAAGCTTCTTGACCGGCGCGTGGTCTCCGGATGTGTCTCCGGCCGCCACCGAGATCTCTATGGATGAAGTGGTAACATATATGAAGTTCTGGTCGTCTATGGTGATGTTGTTGAACTCCGTGGGAACGTAGTCCTGCATCATCTCCCGCTGCTCCTTTGTCTGGAACCTTCTCCAGAGGAGCTCGAGGGGCGATACCTCGACTTTTGCCGCTCCGATGAACCCGAAGAACTCGCCTTCCATGTTGATGACTATAACGCCCTGATATGTCGTGGATGAAACCACGAACAGACGTCCGTAATCGTCGGCGACGCAGGCGATCGGTTTGTAGATGTCGCCCTCTTCAAAGTAGCTGGACACCGGCTGGGGAATGATCTTCACGAAATTGCAGTCAAGGTCGAAAAGCACGATCCTGTTGTTGTCAGTGTCGCAGATGTAGATGTTGTATTCGTCCACGAAGACCCCGGACGGGTTCCTGAACGAATCGGGTACTCCCTGCTCGTTGACAAACCCGGATATTTCATGCTGTATCTTAAAGTATTTGTCCAGCACAAGGACCTTCCCGAGGGAAGCGTCTGCTATATAGACCTTTTCGTCAGGCCCGACGAACAGGTCTCTCATATCCGAACCGAGTTCGTACGGCACTCCCATGTACGCCGCATCGACTATCATGTCGGGCACGTACGCGTCGGGCGAGGAAAGGACCTGGCCCTGCGACGAATATGTGTACGTCGCGTAGGGAACGTTTGCGAACGCCACCGTCGGCAGGATCAAGAGGAACATCAGGGTAAGGGCTATTGCCGAAATCAATTTCTTCATAACTGCCTCCCCCCTTAGTCTTTCATACCGCTCGAACCCATGGTCTCGATGATATTCGACTGCGAGATCACGAATACGGCTATAGGCACTACCATCATGACTACGGTCGCTGCCGCCGACGCTCCGGTTCTCGTGATGCCGGCCGCAGTGATCTGTCCGATCGCGTAGTTAAGAGTCTTCAGCTGTTCCGAATAGATATATTCCGAAGAGCCCATCTGCCATAGGCCCTGGAACGAGAAGATTATCAGCGTCAGCCAGGCCGGCTTGACCATCGGCATGGCTATCGACCAGAAGGTCCGGAATTCCGAAGCACCGTCCAGTCTGGCTGATTCAAGGATCGCAGTGGACACGTTCGACTCCATGAACTGCTTCATAAGGTACAGTCCCAGGGTCGAACACCACGCAGGCACGATGACGGCCAGATACGTATCTATCCATCCGAGCCATGTCAGGATGATGAATTTCACTATGCTTCCGACAGTCGCGGAGAACATGAGAGATTTCTGGATGATCCAGAAGCACTGCTTTCCGCCCGGGAAGTCGATCTTTGCAAGAGCGTATGCACAGATGGAAGAGAGCACCAGGTTTCCGAACGTGCCTCCCACTGATATGAGCACCGTGTTGAAGATGTATCTCGAGAACGGTACCCACGAGTCGCTCATGAGGTTAAAGAGGTTTGCGAAGTTGTCCAGCGTTGGGTGCTCAACATAGAACCTCGGAGGGAAGTAGAACAGTTCATTCAGCGGTTTCAGAGACTGAATCACCGTATAGTACATGGGAATGAACATGAACAGTCCGAGTATCGCGAGCACGATTGTAATTCCGACGTCGCCTCCCGCTGAACGGTTGAGGACGACCTGATGTCGTCTGGTTCTTAGTCTCTTCATGCTCACTCACCCAACTTCGAAATCAATTTGGTGACCAGCAGGTTGGCACCTATCATTATCAAGAACATCAGGAACGTTATCGCAGAAGCATACCCGACTTCCCATCGGTTGCCCTGATATTCGCTTAAATGGTGAGACAATGTATAACCGACGTAATCCGTCGGAGGGTTGCCCGCCAGAGCGGAAACGATTCCGCCGAATCCGAAGGATCCGGTGATCGACATGATCGCGCCGAACATCAGCTGCGGCTTCATAGAGGGCAAGGTGATGTACCAAAGCTCCTGCCACCTGTTGCGCACCCCGTCGATGGAACCCGCCTCAAACAGGCTCTTGTCGATTCCCTGAAGACCCGCTATGAACGCCAAGAACGACGTTCCCAGTGATGTCCACAGGGCGACCATGATACACAGGGGCATGATGTACTTCGTATTCTGGAACCATAGTATCGGTGTGTCTATAAGCCCCAGCTTCAGCAGAAGACCGTTGACATATCCGTATGAGTCGCTGGAGAACATCGTAGCCCAGATCAGGTAGACGTTTCCGGAAATGGACGGTGCATAGAATATCAGCGTCGCCACGGAACGGATCCTCGGGGAAAGCTCGTTGAGGAACCATGCCACCGCGAATGAAATTATGTACGATGCCGGCCCGACTATCACGGCGAATATCATCGTGTTCTTCAGAGCCGTCAGGAAAAGGTCATCGTCAAGGAACAGGGTTATGTAGTTATCCATGAAGATGAACTTCGGCGGCTCCAGCATGTTGAATGAAGTGAAGCTCAGCAAGAGAGAGAGGAAGACCGGGACTATTGTGAATAGGAAGAACAGGATCATAAAGGGGGCAACCATGAAGTATGCCATCTTGTTCCTTCTTACCAGGAACCATGTCCACTGCGCCTTCGTCATCTCACGGCGGGTCTTCACCTTTTTTTCCGTATTCTTAGACATGTTATTTCTCCTTCATCTAGACGCGCGCCTTATTTGTATTTGAGGTACGATTCAAATGCATCAGCCGCATCTGAAAGATACTTTGCTATCTGATCTGCCGAACTGTTGCCGATGGTCGTGAGCTCTTCGGCTGCTGCCCTTAGCTCCTCGATGCTCTGGCTCTTGATGGCGGCTTTTGCTTTCGCCACCGCAGGGTTCGTCGCCGTATCCGCCTCCAGCAGCTCTATCGCTTCCTCGGCCTGACCAAGCCTCTTGGACGCGAGAGTCTGTCCGACCTCCAGAGTCTCCAGATCGAACTCCGTTCTCTTTCTGGTGATCTCTTTGTTTATCGCGTTGATGTGACCCAGCAGGGACTGTACGGGATCGGCGTGGTTGTTGTATGCGTTCGCAAATGCGAATCCTGTGTAACGGTCTATGATATACGTTCCGGGGTACTGCGGTATCGCCGTCGTGTGGTCTTTCTGTTTCATCAGCTGTGAGTATTCTCTGGATGTCCAGGGGAGCTCTTCGAGCGCCTCTATATTGGCCGTCGCATTCTTTGCGGCGTCACCGAGGATCGCGACCAGCTCGTTTGAATAGTCGACCTGGAACTTCGTGTCTGTATACCAGCACATGAATTTCCATGCGGATTCGATGTCGTCCGCCCCAGACATCATGACCAGTGCGCTGGAGGAAGTGACCGAAGTATTGTCAATGGTCCCGTCTTCCCTTTCCACACCGGGTATCGGGCCGAACTCCCAGAGCCCGGCAAGCTCCGTCGCGAAGATTATGATGTTGTTGTAGGTGGTGTATCCCCCTATGAACAGCGGCATCTCGCCAGACCTGAACCTGTTGACCGCGTTGTATGATACCGGCAGCGAGTACTGCGTGAACATGTTGCACAGCGTCTCGAACGACTCCAGCGCAAGGTTGGAGTCCAGGTTGATCCTCATTCCGTCATCCGCCCACAGGTCTCCTCCCATCTGGTACAGGAAGAGCTTGTAGCTGTTCGGGATCCCTATCTCCATGTTGTTGAACTGGAGCACCGGGATCATGGCGAGGAGATCGTCCCAGGTCTTGGGAACGTCGTATCCCAGGTCGGCTATTATGTCTGTCCTGTAGAACAGCATGTCCCAGTCCTGGGTGTCCGGCAGACCGTATGTCTTGCCGTACAGCGTCATCGGGATGATGGCCGCCGGAGTGAACCTTTCGGTTATCTCATGGAAGTTCGAGAATATCTCCCTGAGTTCCGCGTTCTTGCTTTTAACCTCATCGGTATCCTCAGGCTGATCTTCATACGCTTCCGGATTCACGGCGTATACCGCGGAACGGATCGCGTACTGGATGGGATCGACGCCCGTGCCGGGCAGAGCG
The DNA here is from genome assembly GCA_902783755.1 of uncultured Ruminococcus sp. Lineage (GTDB taxonomy): Bacteria > Bacillota > Clostridia > Oscillospirales > CAG-272 > UMGS1696. The sequence continues at coordinate 30,223 of CACZSC010000149.1, forward strand.
ACTTCCGGGCCTATGCCCGCAAGCACCGACGGCAGCAGCGTGCCTCCCGCCACAAGTTTCAGGGATGCATCTATGTTGTACTGGGGACCGAAATCGTTGTCTATCAGGGTCCTCATGATCTGGGCCTGATCACGGCCTGTGGTGACCCAGACTTCTATTTCCTTCTCGGCATTCTCCCTGCTCTTTGTCTCATCGGAGGCACCGAGCGAGTTGTAGTCGTTGAAGAATGTCGCAAAGAACTGCTTGATCTCATACCAGAGGGACTGGAAGAAGTTCGCCTCGGCCTTAGGCTTCTCAGCCGATGCCGGCTGTATGTTGATCCAGTCTATTTCAAGAGGCTGTTTCTTGACGTTGTTGATCCATTCGCTGAGAGTACCGACCTTGTTCTTCAGGTCGTTTATGTTCTTTGCTATCTGCTCCTCGTCCGTTCCCATCTTTAAGAGAAGCCTCTGGATCTCATCGATCGTCGCGGAGTTCTCGGACTTGATGTTCGCCATGTTCTCGACATAGCTCGTGACATCCCGCAGCACCTGTCCCTGGATCACGAAATCCCGGACCACGTCCGGAAGGACTCGTCCGAATCCGTAGTCTCTGTATTCGTCGGGATTGGCGCCCGTCAGCTTGATGACCTGCAGATAGTCATTGTTGAGCGAATTGAGCACCTTCGAGACCGTACCGACCACGTTTCCCATTTCCCCGAGAGTCACCTCGAGTCTGATGGTATGCTTTCCCGGCTCCAGCCAGAACTGGAATGTATCGGCACCGTCGTTGGCCGCTTCAACCTGCCAGTTGTTGTTGTAATTGAACTTGAGGTAGTTCGCCTCCTCGAACGGAACTACGCCGTCCACGTAGAGCCTTCTCGAGGTGTACATGCCCGTCAGCTCGTTCTGGCGGAACCTGAACACTATCTCGTACATGCCCGCAGTGGTGACATCGAATTCGTATTCCACCCACTGACCGGGTGTCACCCACTTTTCTCCGCCTATGGAGTTGAGCCTTATCTTCGCAGGGTCCTGCGGCTCCGACATGGCGGACTTCCTGTCGTACACGGGGTAGATTGTATAGTCCGAAACCTTGGACGGCGTCTCGGCATTGATATGTATGATCTCGTCCGTCACGGCTTCGGCTTTCCCGCTTGAATAACTTGCATAGGAGGTCTTGTCCTTGTAGGGATATATCCTCAGCCCTCCGATGACCGATTCCTCTCTGACCGAACCGAGGCCGATGGTGTTCTCCCCGGCTTTGAGGTAGATCTGGAACGGATTCGGGTAATAGCCGTTCGGGTCATTCACGGTGTATGTCGCCCATTCGTAGACCACCGACGACACCGGACGGAGCTCGTTCCCCTGGGAGTCGGTCTCGAACCTGCCGTTGTCCGCGTACTGGTTGACCCAGGTCTTTTTCATTATGAGGTCGCGGACTTCGGCGAACGGAACTGCCCCGTTGATATACAGAGTCTTTTCCACCGAGTTCGTTTTTGATGTGACCGGGCAATAATCGATATCGATCGCGTACATTCCCTCTTCCGGCACCGTCACCTTCCAGGTCACTATACCGTCATCGGCGATCCGCAGCGACGTTCCCTCCCGGCCGTTGAAATCCCTTTCGACCTTAACTTCGACAGTGGTCAGCTGCTTGTCGTACTTGGCTGCGGGGATGTAGATGTCCTCCGTACCCTTTCCGACCCCGCCGTACATCTCGGTGTACTCGTTGTACGACTTCGTCTTGAGCGCATCCGTTACCTCCTGCAGCGTGTTCCTTTGACTGTCCTGGGCATTATCCCCGGACGAATCAGAGTCCGCTGCGACAATAAGCGGAAGCGACGTCAGGCATATGATTGCCGCCAGGCCGAGGCTGAGCAATCTTTTACCAACGGGTTTTCTCATGTTGTCTTCCTCCTGGTATGAAAAGGCTCTCTTTTTGCGGAAAGCCCGAAAAACTACTTCATCAGGCGCGTTTTCCCGTCCTTCCGAAGGACCGAAAACTGCAGCTTCGGGGCCCGTTTTCAGGGCATCTGTTATGCAAAAACTATTTTTTACGCCATCATATAGTCTATGATATCACACTACCCCCGCAATGTCAATAAAATCAAGGGATTTCAAGGGGTTGCGAAGGCATGAAAACCGTCCGTTTCATCGCTGTTTCCGCGCTTGTTTTTGTCAGTTTTGCACACAACTTTTCAGATATCCGGAAATGATGCAAAAAACGCTCTTTTAACCCCGGATCCGTCGTTATCTTTGGGTAAATATACATTACCCCGGCCTGTCTTATCTTGGGCAGCTGTATACGATATGTCGGACCTCCCTCCCTGTGCGGCGAGCGGGTAATAATAAATTACCTTTTCCCAAGGAGCAGGAAAAGCCTTCTTTTGTCTTTTTGCACACCCGCCGGGGGCGATTTTTGTATAAAACCAACAAATTTTAGCTTATTTTTTCTATACGTATACAAAGTGCACAAATACGCTGTCGGGACAGTTTCGCCCTGCCGGCTCCCCGGCGTCCCGCCTTTGGCGTATCCCGCACTTTACGGGTGACATCCCGGCGCGGCTCCGTTAATTATCCGTTGACAAAGTTATTTTTTAAATATATAATCTGTACGTGAAATTCCGGACGGAAGAAAGGACGCAGACATATGTATTACATAGGTGTTGACCTCGGCGGGACAAACATAGCCGTAGGCATCGTTGACGAAGAGTTCAAGATCGTTAAGAAAGGAAGCGTTCCCACAAAACCCGAACGCGGCGTCGACCCGATCATCGAGGATATGGCAGGCCTTTCATACAGGCTCATGGAAGACACGGGGATCACACTGGATGACATCGCGTGGGTAGGCGTTGCGGCCCCGGGAACAGCGAACCGGGACACAGGCATCCTCGAGTACGCCAACAACATCCCCTTCCTTAAATACCCGCTCGCGGAAAGGATGTCTTCCCTGATGGGCGGAAAGCCCGTGTATATAGAAAATGACGCCAACGCCGCGGCAAAGGCGGAAGCCATCGTAGGCGCAGGAGCCGGATACCCGTACTTCGTGATGATCACCCTCGGCACAGGTCTGGGCGGAGGCATCATACTCAACGGACAGGTCTATTCAGGCTTCAATTTTGCGGGAGCCGAGCTGGGCCACATGGTCATAGAAGAGGGCGGCAGACCCTGTACCTGCGGAAGGCGCGGCTGCTGGGAAGCATACAGCTCCGCCACCGGTCTTTCAAAGATCACTGTTGACCACATCGTCAGGGCACGCAAGAAAGGCATACCGACAGTTATGGAGGACATGATCGGAGGAGATCTGTCCAGAGTTTCTGCCAGGACCGCATTCAATGCCATGAAGAGCGGCGACAAAGTCGGCAGGGAGGCCGTCGACGAATACATCAAATACCTGGCGTCGGGCCTCGTGAACATCATCAACATCTTCCAGCCCAACGTCCTGGCCATAGGCGGCGGGGTGTGCAACGAGGGCGACTACCTGCTGAAGCCCCTGTTCGAGAGAATCTGGAAAGAGACATACACGAAGGAGGGCACTCCCAGGACGAAAGTCGTGATAGCCAAGCTCGGAAACGACGCCGGCATCATCGGCGCGGCAGTCCTCGGACTGTAAGACCGTCGTTTCACCAGAAAACCGCAGCAAATACTGCGGTTTTGTTTTTTCCGCCAATCCCGTTCAGTCGCGGACCCGGTATTTTGTTTATTGTGTAAATCGTTTTTCTCCGTTACCGTATTGAACATTGAAATGGATGGTGATAGAATATACGGAAATCAGCTGATATCCATCCCCGGCCCGGATTCGGGCCACAGGAGGCACACATGGAGCTTTACTACCAGAAAGAAATCGAGACGGCTTCCCCGGAGCAGATAAGGGAGTGGCAGAACGAACGGTTCCTCAACACGCTCGGGCACGTCTGGGAAAACAACAAGTACTACAAGAAGAAGATGCTCGAGAAGGGGGTCATCCCGGAGGACATCCACTCCATCGATGACATGTGGAAACTGCCCTATCTGACGAAAGACGATCTTAGGGAAGCATATCCCTACGGTCTCATGTCAGCCCCCCTTTCCGATTGCGTAAGGATCCAGTCCACCAGCGGGACCACCGGAAAGCGGGTCGTGGCGTTCTACACCAAAGAGGATATCGATCTCTGGGAGGACTGCTGTGCACGCGCCATAGTAGCCGCAGGCGGAACGAAAGAGGACGTGGTCCAGGTCTGCTACGGCTACGGCCTGTTCACCGGAGGAAACGGCCTTCACGGAGGATCACACAAAGTGGGCTGTCTTACTCTCCCCATGTCATCCGGAAACACCGAGCGCCAGCTTCAGTTCATGGTCGACCTGGAGTCCACCATCCTCTGCTGTACTCCGTCATACGCGGCCTATCTGGCCGAATCCATCCATGAAAAGGGGATCAGGAACGACATAAAGCTCAAGGCCGGCATATTCGGCGCTGAAGCATGGACCGAGGAGATGCGGAAAGACATCGAATCAAGGCTCGGCATAAAGGCTTATGACATATACGGGCTTACCGAGCTTTCCGGCCCAGGCGTCGCATTCGAATGCTGCGAGCAGACCGGAATGCACATCAACGAGGATCACTTTATAGTGGAGACCATAGACCCCGAGACCGGCAAGGTGCTTCCCGAAGGCGAAAAGGGCGAGCTTGTCTTCACCAGCATCACGAAGAGAGCCTTCCCTCTCCTCAGATACAGGACGAAGGACATCGCTGTCCTGAAGAGGGAGAAATGCTCCTGCGGCAGGACGTTCGTCAAGATGTCGAAGCCCATGGGAAGAAGCGACGACATGCTCATCATCAAGGGCGTCAACGTGTTCCCGTCACAGATCGAGACGGTCCTCCTGAACCAGGGGCTCACATCCAACTATCAGATAGTCGTCGACCGCGTGGGCACCACCGATTCCATCGAGATCAATGTTGAGATGACCCCCGAACTGTTCAGCGATACCATCAACACCATCGAGATAAGGGAGAGACAGATCACCGAGGCCATGAAATCCATGCTCGGGATATATGCGAAAGTATCGATAGTGGAACCCAAATCCATCATAAGAAGTGAAGGAAAAGCTGTCAGGGTGATTGACAAAAGGAAGTTATACGGGTAATATATATATTGATGAAAAGAAGTTGTTGAGGAGGATTTAGTCATGTCCGTCAGGCAGTTGTCTGTTTTTGCCGAAAACAAACAGGGGTCCCTCTACGAGACCACCGCGATCCTTTCCGACGCGGGAATAAACATAAGAGCTTTCAGCGTTGCTGACACAAACAGATACGGCGTTGTCCGGATGATAGTCGATGATCCGAGAGCCGCCGCCTTCGCCCTTTCCAGCGAAGGAAAGATAGTGAGCGTCACTGAAGTCGTCGGTGTCCAGATATCCGATTCCCAGGGCGGCCTTGCAAAACTCCTGGGCATCGTCTCCGGCGCGGGCATAAACGTCGAGTATCTGTACGCGTTCGTATCCTCCGTCCCGAACTGCGCAAACGTCGTGCTTCGTGTCTCTGACAATGAAGCCACTGAAAAAATCCTGAAGGACGCAGGTTATTCCCTGCTGACGGATGAGATAGCGAGAACCAAGATATAGAACAAAGGGCACAGCGTCACGCTGTGCTTTTTCGTTGCACATACGGTTGAACAAGCATGCCGGATGTGCTATACTTTCTGTAACGGAAATTGCCTCAAAATATATAGAAACAGGAGATTTTGTCATGGAAGAAAAAAGATGCCCCAGATGCGGAGCAGTTATTCCGGAAGACGCAAAACACTGTCCCGAATGCGGTGTGAACCTTCAGGAAGCTCTGGCCGCTGCCGCCGAATCGGTAGCCGAAGCGGCGGCTGTTGCCGAGACCGCAGCGGAAAATGCGGTCGAAACAGCTGCTGAAAACACAGTAGACGCAGCCGAATCCGTAGCTGAATCAGCAGAAGCGACCGTGTCGGAAGCTGTTGAGGAAGTCAAAACCGACATCGCGGAGGCTGTTGCTGAAGCTCCTGCGCCGGCATTTATTCCCGAAGAACCGCAGCCGGCAGTCGACCAGCAGCCCTTCGTTGCGCCGCAGCCGGCTGAGCCCCCCGTCGAAAGACCGGTCGGGCAGGCATACACCGCTCCGGTTGCTCCCGTTGCCCCCGCTGCACCTCAGGAGGATCCGAATCTCGCCAAGGAGCGGGAAAAGGAACTCAAGAGGCTCGAAAAGGAAAGAGAAGCCGCGGAGAAAGAGCAGCGCAGACTCGAAAAGGAAAGAGAAGCTGCAGAGAAAGAAGCCAGAAAGGAACAGGCCCGTCAGGAAGCTGAAGCGAAAGCAAGAGCTAAGGAGGAACGGAAAGAACGTCTCGCCAACCGCGCTCCTCTCACCGAGGATGACGTGTGGCGCACTCCATATCAGCCGATCTCTCCGTGGGGCTGGATCGGATACTGGATCCTGCTTGCCATCCCGGTCGTCGGTTTTGTGCTCAGCATAATCTGGGCTTGCGGAGGCACCAAGAAAAAGACCCTTCAGAACTACTGCATCGCACTGTGGATAGTCATCCTCGTGTGTGCGATCCTTCTGATCGCGGCATTCGTGGCCATCTGGATCGTCACCGGAAACCCGATAGAATGGTTCCAGAAGACACTCAACGAAATCGGAAACGCCATCTCTTCGATCTGATCTTTTCACACAGAAAGATATGAGCTCAGGCATCAAATTCAGCCTGAGCTCTTTTTCTATGCTGTGACTATCCCTGCCGCTTCCCTGAATTCGGGAAGCTTTTTCGCGTCGTCTCTCATCTTGTACTTGAGGATCTTGCCTGCTGCGTTCATCGGGAAACTGTCTACGAACACGACGTATTTCGGGGTTTTATGCTTGGCCATGTGTTCCCTAACATAATCCTTGATCTCGTCGGCCGTGCAGTCCTCGCCCGGTTTTTTAATGACGCAGGCCATTATCTCCTCTCCGTATGCCTTGTCCGGCACTCCTATAACCTGGACGTCCTGCACTTTCGGATAAGTATAGATGAAGTCCTCTATCTCCTTCGGATATATGTTTTCTCCGCCCCGGATTATCATGTCCTTGATCCTCCCGGTAATCTTGTAGTTGCCGTCGGGAAGCCTTCTCGCAAGGTCTCCGGTATGGAGCCAGCCCTCCTTGTCTATAGCAACGGAAGTCGCCTCGGGCATCTTGTAGTATCCCTTCATTATGTTGTATCCGCGAGCCACAAACTCGCCGTCCACGTTGTCCGGACAGTCCTCTCCAGTCTCGGGGTTGACTATCTTGCATTCCACTCCGAAGATGGCGGAACCGACGGTATTCACGCGGGTCTCTATGGAATCCGTGGTCTTTGACATCGTCGTGGCCGGAGACGCCTCGGTCTGGCCGTAGGTGATGCATATTTCCGACATATGCATCTTTTCTATCACCTCTTCCATCACTTTGATGGGACATGGAGAACCGGCCATGATGCCCGTACGCATATGTGAAAAGTCAGTATCCTTGAATTTCTCATGGCCCAGCATGGCTATAAACATGGTAGGCACTCCGTGGAAGGCGGTGATCTTCTCCCTGTCGATGCACTCCAGCCCCAGTCTGGGCGAGAACGCCGGGATGGGCGACATGGTAACGCCGTGCGTCATCGATGCGGTCATCGCCAGCACCATGCCGAAGCAGTGGAACATCGGGACCTGGATCATCATTCTGTCCGCTGTAGACAGATCCATGCAGTCACCTATGGCCTTGCCGTTGTTCACGACATTGTAGTGAGAGAGCATGACTCCCTTCGGGAATCCCGTCGTGCCGCTGGTATATTGCATGTTGCACACGTCATGCTTGTTGATCATCGCCGCTCTTCTGTACACCGCATCCATCGGAGTCCTCTGGGCCGCTTCTATCGCGTCCGCCCAGGTCAGACATCCCTTGTGCTTGGATTCCACGGTTATGATGTTCCTCAAAAACGGAAGTCTTCTGCAGTGCAGCGGCTTCACCACTCCGTTTTCATCCTCGTTGTCCTTCAGCTCGGGAACTATCTCGTTCATGATCTTGACGTAATCTGAATCCTTGTATCCGTCCGTCATCACGAGGGTGTGGGTATCCGACTGTCTGAGCAGATAGTCCGCTTCGTGGACCTTGTATGCCGTGTTAACGGTCACCAGCACAGCGCCGATCCTTACTGTCGCCCAGAAAGTGATGAACCACTGGGGAACGTTGGTAGCCCAGATTGCGACATGGTCGCCCTGCTTCACGCCCAGTGAGATCAGCGAGCGTGCGAACAGATCCACGTCATCCCGGAATTCGCTCCATGTCCGCGTATAGTCGCATGTCGTATACCGGAAGGCGTACCTTTCGGGGAACTCCTCCACCATGCGGTCCAGTACCTGCGGCATCGTCAGGTCTATGAGCTGTTCCTTCGGCCAGACGTAGTATCCCGCCCCTCTGTTGTCCGGGATCAGTCTGGCATTGCTCTCTGACACACCCAGATACAGGGACATGAAATGCGCGTAGTGTGGGAACACCACGCCCGGGTCTGAAAGATCAGGCGCGTACTGCTTCATCCACTCCAGCGATACGTATCCCTCGTAATTAAGAGACAGGAGCGCCTTCATATAGTCCGCCATCGGCGGCAGGTCTCCTTCTCCGACCAGCTTGTATATGAGCTTCCCGTCCTCCACTACGGAGTCCTTTATATGTATGTGCTTGATGTATGCTCCGAGATTGTTTATGGTCGTCTGGGGCATCTCCCCGTTGAAGCGGAAAGGATGGTTGAAATCCCACAGGGCGGCCACATTGTCGCTCCCGACTCTTGCCAGGACGTCGGCAAGGCGGGCCGTATCGGAATAAACGCCGTTCGTCTCGAGAAGCAGGATCACTCCCGCCTGCTCGGCTATGGGAGCCAGTTCCTTCATCTGCTCCACGACGAAATCGTCGTCGACCTGCATCTCAGGCTCAGCCGACGGTTCCCCGAGCACCCTGACGTAGGGCACGCCGAAAAAGCTGGCAAGCTCTATGTACCTGCAGATCTCCTTTCTGTTCTCTTCCCTCTTCTCCCTGTAACCCAGTGAGCACCCGGTGGAGAAGCAGCTGATCTCCAGCTTCTGCCTTTTCAGCTGATCCCTGGTCGCTTCGATGTTCTCGGGTTTGAAAGGCGAATTGTGCAGTTTGAAAATATCCTCTCCCGAGAGCCCCCTGATCTCGACCCCCTGGAATCCGAAGTCCTTGGCCATGGAGCATATGTCTATCCATGAAAAATCAGGACATCCCAATGTGGAAAATGAAATCTTCATAAATCCCTCCGGAAAAACAAAAACACCGCTCGTCCCCTGTCCAAAGAGACGCGGTGCAAACCTCGTGGTACCACTCTTTTTCGATACTGATGTATCCTTTTCTCAGGCACGTTCCATGCCCTTCCGATATAACGGTCGGTCCCGTCTGCATCTACTTTGCCTCCGGCATTTCGGACAGCCGCTGTGGAGTGAGTTATATACCGTTCGGATATTGCCTTTCACCTGCCGGCAACTCTCTGTGCATCTTCTCGGCTTTTATCTCCGTCATCGCGTTTTCCGCTATGCGGAGATTCTATCATGAATGTTTTGCCGTGTCAAGTCAAACCGCAAAATTTCAGTTTTTCAGTTTTTCCGGTTTTATCCCCTGCTTCCGGGAACAGTTCACCAGATAAACATTTTTCGATATACAAAAGATTGACACAAAAATTTTCAGATGATATAATTATCTTTCAAGGTATTTTACGAAAAGGAGGCAATTGCCGTGGGAAACAGCGACGGATCCGCCCGCTCTCTTTCAGATATACTGACAGAACTTGAGAGCAGACTCAGTACGTGTACGCCCGAGGAAAAGCAGAAAGTTCTCGCGTCGATCACAAAAATCGCCGTGTCCCTAAATTCTGCCCGGACACAGCCCGTCCCCGAAGTCAGACCCGATATCCGGGATGACGGTTTCTGGCAGTTTGACCCGCCAAGGGAAAAGAAATACCGCAGACCGGATTTTGACACCCCGCCGGGTTCATATGACGTGAGCATCTCCGGATCACATGACCCTTCCCGCGCGCAGCAGCCCGAGCCAATACCCGCAAAAGGGACGCTCCCCGACGGAAACGTCCGGAAGCCGCTGTCAGATCACCAGACGATACCGTCCGATGCAGCGGATTCCGTCGTCAGAAAATACGGGTTTTCGCACGAAGGCCTGCTTTCCTACGTCACTGTAAGATCGAGAACGACAGACAATCTCTACAGTCACTTCTCCCGTGACGTAGCCCTGAGCCACCGTTCCGCTCCCGAATCTGAATTCCGCAGTCTCGCGCCAGTACCGTTCCAGTCATACGTGCCTCAGTTCTCGCACATGAGCAGCCAGCAGATCGAGTATTACAGAGCGTGGCGGGAAGAAGTCAGGAACGGATCCTACCCCTCCTGCGACCTTTCATACATCATACTTTACATATACGAGATCATAAACCTGCCGGACATAATCCCTCCTCAGAAAGGCGTGAAGATCCTTTCTTCGCTGTGGATCGCCTACCGCGGAGCATACCCGAGGATCGACGGTTTTCTGGGAGAGTGGATGGCGGATTACTGCCTGATCCACGAAACCCCGCTGCCGAAGGCTCTTCTGCCGTATATCCCGCGGATCGTCCCCAAATCACAGTTCAAGGAATTCTACCTCCACCCCCTTCTCATCCTGGCCAGAAGCGAAGAAAAGAACAATGTGTCCCTTTTCGGAAGGGCGGTCATGGAGACCCTTTCAGACTATGATTACACACAATCGAAATGCTACCTGCCCAACAGGGATTTTTACGATGCGGAATTGCCCTATCTTCTGGGCAAATTCATAACAAGAGCCGTCTCGGGCTCCATCCCTCCGCTCAGCCTTGACAGGGTTTATTCCCTGACGAGAGAAAGCTACAGCGGAGCCATAGTCTCCCCCGGCATAAAAATGCGGATCGATCTGAGTTTTCTTTCATTTTCCAGAAAAGCTGAATCACGCCAGGTGATCACTGCGGCTGTCAAGGAATGCGAAAACCGCATCAGATGTGTTCTCGGAATCAAATCCAAGCTGAAGACCGACCCGCTGCCTGCAGAGATCCAGTACAGTCTGACTGCGGCGCTGAATTCCGTTTATCCGCTGACTGCCCGCACCCAGAACCAGGAGCCCGACTACATGGAATACTATGAGCCTGAATCAACGGGATACGACTATGATTCCGCCGCCGAGCTCGAGTATTCGTCCTGGACGAACACCGAACGCCTCACCGGCGAGGACCTGATCTCCCCGTCGCCGGAGGAATCTGCGGATGAAGATCTCCCTGTCGGGGCCATTGTATCGGCAGAGCCTGCCGCGGACACGGAGAGCAGCATGAGCGCCTCCGATTCCCCTGACGGCCGTATCACGGAGACCCGGGATCAGGACATGACTGTAAAAGGCGCGGTACGCGCTGCGCTTGACGGCAGTTTCGCCCTGTTCTGCCGTGAAAACAGGCTGAACGAAGGAAATACGGCTGACCTGGTAAACAGCCTGTTTCTTGACATACTCGGAGACGTGATCATAGAACCGGACGCCTCCGGAACATCATACAATCTTGTCGAAGATTACAGAAAGGATATTGAAGAGTGGCTACTAACGTTCTGAACCGGATACCCAAAAGGATCATGGGAACTCTGCTCTCATCCCTTTCCGGCGGAGTCGTCCCCAGGATGGGGGCTCCGTACATAGCTATCGGAAGAAAAGAAGAAATACAGGCGCTGGCCGACACTTTGGACCGGGTTGCCGAAGGAGAAGGAAGCACAAAATTCATCATCGGCAGGTACGGTTCCGGCAAAAGTTTCCTGATCCAGCTGGCCAGAGGATACGCGCTCGACAGAGGTTTCGTCACCGCGGACTGCGACCTTTCCCCCGAAAGGAAGCTGGCAGGCAGCGGGTTGTCCGGCCTGGCCACTTTCCGTGAGCTTATGAAAAATCTTGCGTGCAAGACTTCCCCCGACGGAGGAGCCCTGCCGGTCATCATAGGCAAATGGTTCACTGGCATCGCCTCGGAACTGGAGGACGCAGGGTTTGACAGAAACCGTCAGGAATACTCCGACGAGTTCGCCAGAAGGATCTCGTCAAGCCTCCGGACGCTCGAATCGGATATAGGCGGTTTTGACTTTGCCGCGGTGATGAAGCAGTATTATACCGCATGGACCGAGGGCGATGACTCCAGACAGTCCGCGTGCCTGAAATGGCTGCGGGGAGAATATTCCACCCGTACCGAAGCCCGCCAGGGGCTTGACATCCGGTCCATCACGATCATCACAGACGACAACTGGTATGATTATCTGAAGCTCTTCACTTCGTTCTTCAGACTGGTCGGATACAGCGGCTTCTGTCTCTACATAGACGAGTGCGTCAACCTGTACAAGATACCGAACCGGATCTCCAGGGAGAACAACTACGAAAAGATCCTCTCAATGTTCAACGACACCATGCAGGGCAGAGCCCCGGGGCTGATGATCGTTTTCGGAGGCACCCCTCAGTTTCTCGAGGACACAAGGCGGGGACTGTACAGCTACGAGGCTCTCAGGAGCAGGCTGGCCGACGGAAGGTTCGGCGGCAGTGAATACCGTTCCCTCATGCAGCCGGTCATAAGGCTGAAACGCCTGTCCGACGCGGAGATGCTGGCGCTGATCATCAGGCTCACCTCCATCCACGGGGAATACCACGGCTGGACACCGAGGATCACGGAAGACGACATGAGCGACTTTCTGGCCACGTCTCTGAAGCGTGAGGGCGCAGAGACCATGATAACCCCCCGTGAAATAATACGCGACTACGTGACTCTTCTGGATCTGCTTTTCACCAATCCGAAGGCCACATATGCAGAGATCAAGAAAACGGCAGTCTCCGGGCCGCCGATCATTTCTTCCGAAAACGAAAATGACATTCCTGCAGGTCCGGTACCGCCGATACAGGCCACGGGCTCCCCGCAGTCCAGGCAGGTCACGCTGGACGATATAAAGTTCTGAATTAATCGAAAGGAACCGACATGTCTGTTTTTGAACTGTATTCACCATTCATCAGGGAATACATATATTCCCACGGCTGGGAAGCTCTCGGTCCCGTGCAGGTTGCCGCCGCACAGGAGATATTCTGCGGAAACAACAACCTTCTCCTTCACTCCCGGACCGCGTCCGGAAAGACCGAAGCTGCGTTTTTCCCCATCCTTTCCGAATTCTATGAAGACATGCCCACTACCTTCGGCGCCCTGTACATAGCGCCTCTCAAGTCCCTCATCAACGACCAATTCCTGAGGATAACCCAGGTCTGCGAAGACGCCGGAATCCCGGTGTTCCATTGGCACGGGGATGTTGCCCAGTCTCACAAGACGAAGGCTCTCGAGCATCCTTCGGGGATCCTGCAGATAACTCCGGAATCCCTCGAATCCATGCTCATGAACCGCTCTTCCGACCTGATACGGCTGTTCGGGGATCTGAGATATATAGTCATAGATGAGATCCACACCCTCACCGGTACCGACCGGGGCAACCAGATCCTCTGCCTGCTTTCAAGGCTTCAGAGAAAGACCGGTGTATATCCCAGAAGGATCGGACTGTCCGCCACAGTGGGGGATGTCAAAAAAGCCGCAGGGTGGCTAGAGGCCGGGAGCGGCAGGGCCACGACCGTACCAGAAGTTCCGAAGACGGAGCTGCACTGGCGTCTCGGCATGGAACATTTCTACATAATGAGCAAGGATGTGGCTGCTCTTCCCTCCACGGAGATCGGGCAGTCGGATACCATGCACATGGATCTCGGCTATGAATATATCTACGATTCCGCCGTGGGCAAGAAAGCCATCGTGTTCTCAAATTCGAGGGAAGAGACCGAATACGTCTGCGCCACGCTCCGTGAGATCGCAAGATACAGGGGAGAGCCGGATATATTCCTTATCCACCATGGGTTCCTTTCAGCGAGCATCAGGGAAGAAGCTGAGATGAAAATGAAAGACGACTCCATTCCCGCAGTCACCTGCGCTACGGTCACCATGGAACTCGGCATAGATATCGGAAGGCTTGAACGGATAATCCAGCAGGGCTCTCCGAATTCTGTGTCCTCATTCCTGCAGAGACTCGGCAGAAGCGGAAGAAGAGGGGATCCGCCGGAAATGCTGATGGTGTTCAGGGAAGAAAATCCCCTGCCCAACGCACCTCTCCCGGAACTGATCCCCTGGGAGCTGCTCAAGGCTATTGCCATAGTGCAACTCTATATCGAAGAGCGCTTTATCGAACCTCCGGTGACAAAGAAGTGCCCCTTCTCACTCATGTTCCATCAGACTCTTTCGATCATTGCTTCAAGCGGCGCTCTGTCCCCTGCCGCTCTTGCAGATATAGTCCTGAACCTTCCTCCGTTCGCCCTTGTGGACCGGGAGGACTACAAGCTCCTTCTCGTGACGATGATAAATCACGACTGGCTGGAGCTCACAGAGAACGGTGAGCTCATAATAGGGCTGAGGGGCGAAAAACTCATAAACTCGTTCAAATTCTATGCAGTTTTCAAGGATACGGAAGACTTTACCGTAAGATGTGAATCCGGCGAGATCGGCGTTATAACCACGCCCCCGCCTGTGGGAGACAGATTTGCTCTGGCCGGCCGGGTATGGCAGGTAGAGGAGCTCGATATCCCCCGCCACCTCATATACGTCAAACCGGTCGACGGAAAGATGGAAGTGAGCTGGCCGGGCGATTACGGCGAGGTCCACACCAGGATACTCGAACGCATGAAGCAGGTGCTCTGCGAAGACACTGAATATCCCTATCTCCACAAGCAGGCTCTCGAAAGGCTGCGCACGGCCCGCGCCGTTGCCCGCAACACCGGCATCTGCGACAAGCCCATCCTCCACCTCGGCGGATATACCTGGGCTCTCTTCCCCTGGCTCGGGACCCGCAGCTTCCGGACGCTCAGGAGATACGTCTCCAGATATGCAGGCAAATACAAACTGTCCGGAATGGAATATGAAGGCTGCTACTACATGACCTTCAAGCTGGAGGGCGGGAGCGGCGTGAACATGCTCAGAGAGCTGTCGGACGGCATAATACGGAACGGAATAGACCTTTCCGCGCTGATCGGCCCTGCAGAAACGCCAGTATTTGAGAAATTCGACGAATTCCTTCCATCGGAACTTCTGAGGAAGGCATACATGGAAGACAAGCTGAGATCAGACGAGCTCGACATAAGAGCTCACGATTTTCTAAGAGAATTGGGTGAAAAAAATGCCTGACAAGATTTCACTCCGCGGCGTGCGGATGAACAATTTGAAGAATATCTCGGTGGATATACCGAGGGACAAGCTGGTGGTCTTCACCGGCCTTTCCGGTTCCGGAAAATCCTCCCTGGCCTTTGACACCATCTACGCGGAAGGCCACAGAAGGTTCGTGGAGTCTCTGTCTTCATATGCCAGAATGTTCATAGGACAGCTGGACAAGCCGGATCTCGACTCTGTAGTCGGGCTGTCTCCGGCTATATCAATAGACCAGAAGACGACCTCCAAGAACCCACGCTCGACCGTCGGGACCGTGACCGAGATATACGATTATCTCCGCCTTCTCTACTCACGCCTGGGAACTCCTCACTGCCCGGTGTGCGGAAGAGAGATCAAGCAGTCTTCGACAGACGTGATCGTTGACAGCATCATGGAACTGCCTGAGGGCACAAGATTCATGATCCTTTCCCCGGTCGTAAGGGCAAAAAAGGGCCGTCAGGAAAAGGTGCTGG